>NZ_JAMBJZ010000077.1:0-10140 GCF_025291155.1 Apibacter sp. | reverse complement strand
TAACTAACTTTGTATGGTGGGTTGGAATAGGGCATGCCGGAACTTTAATTTCAGCAGTTTTATTACTATTTCGTCAAAAATGGAGACTTTCAATCAATCGTTCTGCAGAGGCTATGACAATTTTCGCTGTAGTTCAGGCGGCCATGTTTCCATGTATACATATGGGACGTATATGGTTAGCATATTTTGTATTTCCTATTACCAATCAGTTTGGAACATTATGGCCGAATTTCAATTCACCTTTACTATGGGACGTATTTGCCATTAGTACTTATTTTTCTGTATCTGTAGTGTTCTGGTATATAGGGTTAATCCCTGATTTTGCCATGATAAGAGATAGAGCTGTTAAGCCTGTAACAAAAAAGATATATACTATTTTGAGTTTCGGATGGGGAGGTAAAGCTAAACATTGGCAAAGGTTTGAAGAAGTGTCTTTAGTTTTGGCCGGTCTTGCCACTCCATTGGTGTTTTCTGTACATACCATTGTGTCATTTGATTTTGCCACATCTGTAATTAAAGGTTGGCATTCAACAGTATATCCTCCATATTTCGTAGCTGGAGCGATATTTTCGGGATTTGCCATGGTACAAACCTTATTAAGTGTCGTAAGAAAGGTATGTCATTTAGAAGATTATATTACACAAAAGCATATCGAATACATGAATATTGTGATTGTTGTAACCGGAGGAATGGTAACCGTTGCATATATTACGGAATTCTTTATAGGATGGTATTCTGGTAGTAGATATGAAGATTTTACCTATTTTTCAATAGGTGCAGCCACGGGTCCTTATTGGTGGGCGTTCTGGTTATTAATTCTTTGTAATGTATTAATTCCAGCTTCTCTTTGGATTAAAAAATTAAGAAGAAACTTCTTATGGACATTTATTGTTTCTATTGTAATCAATATAGGTATGTGGTTTGAAAGGTTTGACATTATAGTTATTAATTTGTCAAGAGACTATTTACCAAGTGCTTGGACAATGTTCCAACCTTCTTATGTTGACGTAGGAATATTTATAGGAACTATAGGTTTCTTCGGAGTATTATATCTATTATATGCCAGGACTTTTCCAGTAATTGCACAGGCAGAATTGAAGACAATTATAAAAACATCCAGTGAAGGGTATAAAAAACATCATTTAGAAAATGAGCACCACTAAGACAATTATTTACGGTTTATATGGAGATGATGATCTCCTTATAGATGGGGTTAAGCAACTTCGTGATAAAGGGATAAAAATCAATGAAGTATATACACCATTTCCTGTACACGGATTAGATAAGGCTATGGGGTTGAAGGAATCCAGAATGTCTGAATTTGCCTTTTTCTATGGAGCTTTAGGACTGACAGTAGCTTGTTTACTAACCTGGTATACTATGAATTATGATTGGCAACAAAATATAGGCGGTAAACCCAGTTTTAGTTGGGGAGAAAATGTCCCTGCTTTTATACCAATCATGTTTGAGTTAACTGTTTTTTTTGCTGCTCACCTTATGTCTATAACTTATCTTATTTTAAATAGGCATTATCCAGGACAAAAACCTCAAAATCCGGACCCAAGGACTACTGATGATAAATTTTTAGTTGAAATTTCAAATCATGATTACGAGCAAGTAAAAGAAATATTAATAGCTACTGGAGTTGAGGAAATAAGTGTAAAAAAAATTGAAGATGAAAAAAATAACTAAATATATTCTTTTTGCTATCACAGGAAGTTTATTAATACTTTCCTGTAGTAAGAAAAAACCCAGTTTGGTTTATTTCCCTGATATGTACTATCCGGTAGCTTACGATCCTTATCAGGAGGCAGTAATAGCTTATGGAGAACAAGGAACAACTGTTCCCTTATTTTCAAAGCATGAAGGGGCAACCGCGTTAGCTCCGGTACCTGGAACTATTTCTCAAAATCCGGAAGGTATTTTACCAATGGATTTACCTAATACGCCTGAAGGATATGATGCTTCTAAAAAAATAACTGTTTCCCCTCTAGATCCTAAAAATAGAGATAAAGATCTAGCAAGAGGTAAAGATTTGTATGTGAAAACTTGTTCGGCTTGTCATGGTACAGGAGGTGATGGTCAAGGAGATATCGTTCAATCCGGTGCATATTCGGGAGTTCCCAACTATAAAGACAGAGATATAACAGTTGGGTCTGTACATTATGTTATTAAACATGGAAGGAATGCTATGGGATCTTATGCAGGACAACTATTACCTGGCGATATATGGCGGGTAGCAGAATATGTTATAAATGAGTTTAAACCTACTGCAATAGCAGCTTCAACAGAACAATTACAAACAACAGAACAATAATACAACTATGAGATATACATTTTCATCCAGTCTTAAATTAACATCCATAGTATTAATCATAGTAGGATTGATAGCCTTTGGTATAGGGTATTATCAGAATTCACGTATAGATGAACATGCAGTGAAAGAAATATTGCAAAAAAATGAAGAATTAGCTGGTGCTCAACCTATGAATTCCGTTTATAAAAATGATGTTGCACATTCTAAAGAACATATTGAACATGCGGAAAATCAAATTCATAATAGACCCTGGTCAGCTTTTTTTGTTTCTTTAATGTTATTTTTTGGAATTTCTGCGACTGCATTGTTTTTTGCAGCCGTTCAACATGCTGGAAATGCAGGTTGGTCTATCGTTGTAATTCGGGTAATGGAAGGTATCGCTTCATTTTTACCTGTTGGAGGATTGTTAATGGTTATATTTATTTTCCTTTCAACCTATGGAGGGGAGCATGGCGGTCTGAATCATCTTTATCATTGGATGGATCCTGCCTTGACAGATCCAAAATCGTCACATTTTGATTTATTGATAAAATCTAAAGAACCTTTTTTAAATAGGCCCTTCTTTTTAATACGAACTTTACTATATGTAGCGGGATGTATATTCTTTTTATGGAAAATTAAATCATTAACTAGAAAATTAGATGAAAGTAAAGATGTAGCTGATTACAAAAAGGTATATAACTGGAGTGTGGGATCCATAGTTTTCTTCGCTTTAGCATCTGCTTGTTGGGCATGGGATTGGTTAATGTCGATAGACCCTCATTGGTATTCCACTTTATATATGTGGTATGTTTTAATCAGTTGCTTGGTTTCTTCTATAGGAGTTATGCTACTTATTTCCATATATCTAAAAAAGAAAGGATTTTTACCTGCTTTTAATGATAATCATATGCATGACCTGGCTAAATTTTTGTTTGGACTTAGTCTCCTTTGGTCTTATTTATGGTTTGCTCAATATATGTTGTATTGGTATGCTAATATTCCGGAGGAAACCGTATATTTTTTTGGAAGATATAAATTATATGAGCCAACCTATTTTACCATGTTAATTCCTAATTTAGTTTTACCGTTTTTAATATTGGTTAGTAGTAAAGTGAAGAGAAATTATGTTATTGTTCCAATTATGGCTTGTGTAGTTTTATTGGGTCATTATTTGGATATGTTTAATATTATCATGCCCGGTACTGTTGGGGCATTTTGGGGTATTGGATTATTAGAAATAGGATCCTTTATTTTTATGTTGGGATTATTTATACTTGTAGTAATGTATTCTATAAGTAAACTAAATCTTGAAGCAAAAGGGAATCCGTATTATCGTGAAAGTGAATTGTTTGAATATCCTTTTTAATGGGTGAAAATTTTAAATAAAAAAAGCTTCTCTATAATTGAGAAGCTTTTTTATTTTGTCACAAAATTTATTTTTGTCTGAAATATATTTCTATAGGTACGCCTGTTAACTCAAAGTTCTGGCGTAGTTTGTTTTCAATAAATCGTTTATAAGGTTCTTTAATATATTGAGGAAGATTAGCAAAAAATGCAAATTGCGGGGTTTTTGTTGGAAGCTGTGTACAATATTTAATTTTTATATATTTACCTTTTATACTTGGAGGAGGGGTAGACTCGATAATAGGAAGCATAATTTCATTTAATTTGCTAGTCTTGATTCTTCGTGCGCGATTTTCATAGACTTTCATAGCTGTTTCTACTGTTTTATAAACACGTTGTTTTGTCATAGCAGAGGTAAATATAATAGGTACATCAGTGAAAGGTGCAATTTTATCCTTTATGTAAATTTCAAATTGTCGTAAGGTATTAGTTTCTTTTTCAACTAAGTCCCATTTATTAACTACAATTACAATTCCTTTCCTATATTTTTGCGCTAAAAACAATATATTCATATCTTGTTTTTCCCAACCTAAGGTAGCATCTATCATTAAAATTACTACATCAGAATCTTCTATGGATCGGATAGAGCGCATAACAGAATAAAATTCCAGATTTTCATTTACTTTAGTTTTTTTTCGCATTCCGGCGGTATCTACTAATACAAATTTATATCCGAATTTTTCGTATAAAGTTTCAATGCTATCTCTGGTGGTTCCAGCTATATCGGTAACAATATTGCGCTCGTTTTCCAATAAGGCATTAGTAAATGTTGATTTTCCTACATTAGGTCTTCCTGCAATTGTTATTCTTGGTAATCCTTCAAAAGGATCGACATAATTTACTTCTGTAAATGTAGCTACTATATCATCAAGCAGATCTCCTGTTCCGCTACCGGTCATCCCCGAGATTGTATAATACTTTTCTACTCCTAAGGAATAAAATTCCATAGCATCGGTTTCTAACATAGCATTATCCACTTTATTAACTACGAGAAATACAGGTTTATCTGTTTTTCTTAATAAATTGGAAACTTCTTTATCCATGTCTGTAATTCCCTCAGTTACATCAACTAAAAAAATAATTGCAGAAGCTTCGTCTACGGCAAGCTCTACCTGTTTTCTTATCTCCTCTTCGAAAATATCTTCTGATCCAACCACATATCCACCGGTATCGATAACAGTAAAATCCACTCCATTCCAATCGCTTTTTCCGTAATGTCTATCACGAGTTACACCGGCTATACTATCTACTATTGCTTCTCTCTTTTGTAATAAACGATTAAAAAGAGTTGATTTTCCTACATTAGGTCTTCCTACTAGCGCTATAATATTTGACATATCATATTTTTTGCAAAGGTAAATAAAATTAAATAGTGGATTTATTTAACTTGAATATTAGCGTTTATAAAGTTTTAGAAATGTTACAATGAGAAAAATATTTAAATAAATTTTTAAAGCTTATAAAATTATTAATATTCTTTATGAAAATAATGAATTTTGTTATACTTTTGATTTTTATTTTAGTTTTGATTTTTTAAACTATTAATTAATTAAATAAAGGCGTTTTTTGATTTTGGAAAAAAGAATTAATGTAACTAAGGTTTTTTTACCTCCGTTAACCGAATATAATGAGTATTTGGAAATAATTTGGAGAAACCAATGGCTTACAAATAGGGGTGAATTAGTTTTAAAACTAGAAAAGAAACTTAAGGAGTATCTTAATATTAGTAATATATTAATTACCAATAATGGAACTATTCCATTGCAAATGGCATTAAAGATTATGGCCAAAGGAGGAGAAGTTATTACTACACCTTTTAGTTTCATAGCTACCACTTCAACAATTGTTTGGGAAAATTGTACCCCAGTATTTGTAGATATTGATCCTGATCATCTTACTATAGATGAGAATAAGATTGAAAAAGCTATTACAGAAAAAACTACGGCTATATTAGCTACCCATGTTTTTGGAAATCCATGTAATGTAAAAGTTATAGAAAAAATAGCTAAAAAATATCAACTGAAAGTTATATACGATGCAGCCCATTGTTTTGGTGTTGAATATGATAACAAATCAGTTTTTGAATTCGGAGATATAAGTACTTGCAGTTTTCATGCAACTAAACTTTTTCATACCGGAGAAGGAGGAGCAATATTTTGCAAGGATTCCGAATTAATGGAAAAATTAGTATTTAGTCATAATTTTGGTTATACGGGGAATTATGATTTATGCGGAGTTGGTATAAATGCTAAAATTTCTGAGTTACAAGCAGCCATGGGCTTGTCTGTTTTAAATTATATTGATTTTATTAATGCTGAGAGAAAAAAAATCGTTGATTTTTACAATAAATCGCTAGATTTTAGTGAGTTTAAAGTCTTTAAAATAAGGGAAAGTACTAAATGGAATTATAGCTATTATCCGGTTATATTTAATTCTGAAGATATATTACTTAAAGTACAGAAAAAATTATTTGAACATAATATCGTACCTAGGCGTTATTTTTACCCTTCCCTAAATACTATACATTATCTTAAGGGTAGTAAGATGCCGATATCTGAATCAATATCAGAAAGAATTTTATGTCTGCCTTTATATGTTGGCTTGGAAATAGCTGACCTACAAAATATAGTAAATATTATTAATAAGTAGTATCTTAAAAGAAATAATTATTAAAATATTAAGAATATTTGAAATAATGTACAAACATTCTTATATTATATAATTATTTTACAATGATATTTTTATTAAAATAATTATAAAAATTAGAACATGAAGCATAAATTCATGTTAAATTCATTATAAATTTATATTATGAAAATAAAAGAACCTGAATCTATCTATAGAGTGCGTTTTAGTGATTGTGATCCTATAGGACATCTTTCTAATCTTCGATATTTTGATTATATGCTTAATGCGAGAGAAGATCATTGTCTACAAAATTATCAACTAGATAATTTTGAACAATCTAAAAATACAGGATGTTTATGGGTTGCATTGCAAAACCAAATTGCGTACATAAAAGAAGTTAAGTATAATAAAGATGTTGTAATTACAAGTAAAATAATAAAGTATACAGATAGAACTAATACTGTAGAAGTGTTAATGCTGAATAAAGATAAAAGTATTACACATGCTACATTATGGGTAACTTTAATATATTTTAATTTAACTACTAGAAAATCGGAAGTACAGCCAGAACATTTTATGAAATTATTTGAAGAGATATTTGTGAATATACCTGAAAAATTGTTTGAAGAAAGAGTAGAAAGTTTAAGAAAGCAAAATAAAAAATAATTTAACAATATAAATGACTGTAACTGAAACTAAACTTAAAGGATGCTATATTATAGAACCTCAGGTTTTTGAAGATTCCAGAGGTTTCTTTATGGAAACGTTTAATCGTGAAAAATTCACTAAAAAATTAGGTTATACCCCCGATTTTGTCCAGGATAATGTTTCTCAATCGACTTTCGGAGTTATAAGAGGATTACATCAACAATTACCTCCTTATTCCCAAGCTAAATTAGTATATGTGTTACAAGGAAAAGTAATAGATGTAGCGGTAGACGCACGGAAAGATTCTTCGACTTATGGACAATATGTTTCTGTAGAATTATCTTCAAAAAATAAGAGACAATTATTTATTCCGAAAGGATTTTTACACGGATTTTCAGTTTTATCAGATACAGTTATTTTTGCATATAAATGTGAAGGTCTTTATAATAAAGAAAGTGAAATTAGTGTTAACCCTTTAGATAAATATTTAAATATAGATTGGAAAATTGAGAAAGGAAAAGAAATTCTTTCAGAAAAAGATTTGAATGCTATTTCATTTAACAACTTGAAACCTATTGATTTATTTTAAAGCATGAAAAAAATTTTAGTAACAGGAGGAGATGGGCAGTTGGGTCGATCAATTAAGCAAAGAGTAAAGGATAAGCCTCTTGTTAATTACAGTTTTGTATTTACAGATATTCAAGAGTTGGATGTATTAGACGAAATGTTTGTAAAGACTTATTTTTTTTCAAATAAATTTGATTATGTTATAAACTGTGCCGCTTATACGGCTGTTGATAAAGCAGAGTCGGATATAGAAATGGCAGAAAGATTAAATGCAGATTCTGTAAAATATTTAGCAAAAGCAAGTGCTTTTCAAAAAGCAACTTTTATACATATTTCCACAGATTATGTGTTTTCAGGCGAAGAATCCGTACCACGAAAAGAAGATGATCCGGTAGCACCTTTGGGTGTTTATGGTAAAACTAAGTTAAATGGAGAACTAATCGCACAATATTATAATTCTAAAACCTATATTATAAGAACTTCATGGTTATATTCTCCCTATGGAAATAATTTCGTTAAAACGATGTTGAAATTATTTAAAGAAAAAGAAGAAATAAATGTTATAAATGATCAAATAGGTTCACCAACAAATGCGTTGGATTTAGCAGATGCTCTTCTTACTATAATTCAAAATGATATAGGAGCTTATGGAATTTATAATTTTTCTAATGAAGGAGAATGTACATGGTATCAATTTAGTGAAGAAATAAAGAAAATAAGTAAATCTAAGATTAAAATTAATCCTATATCAACTTCCGATTATCCTACTCCCGCCAAGCGTCCCGAATATAGTCTATTGGATAAAACTAAGATAAAAACGACTTTTGGTATTTTAATTCCTGAATGGAAAGATAGTTTAAAAGAAATGTTTGCAAATTGTGCTTATATAATATAAAAATATCTATATTTGTATAAAAATGTTATGATAAAAATTATCTCAAGTTCAATCTTAGGACTAATGCTACTATTATTTATAAGTTGCGATAAACCAGCTAATGGGCAAGAAATAGCTCCAGCTAATAGATATTCGTTTCAGGTATTGCAAGGCCCGGATGGTTTGCGAACTTATGTTTTCGACACTAAAACAGGAGATGTGTTTGTTAGAACTTCGGATGGAAAATGGTGGAATGATTCAGGCATTAAAACAGCACAAAAAAGTAAATAAATAATTATATTCTAAAAACTCTTAATTATATTATAATTAAGAGTTTTTATTTATCTTTTAAAAACTCAATCTAACGACAAGAAATCAAACTTTATTTTAGCCTTAGTAAATAATTTTCAACTTTGAAACATTTTTATATTAAGAGTAAAAAAAGCATAACATTTTTAATGCAATATTTTAAATGAAATAATACTTTTTGGCTGGTAATATATTCAATAATATGGCGATTTCATCACGAAGAATTAGTTTAAACATTTTTGTTATAAAAGCATTTACTCTTATTATAAATTTATTAATAGTAAGTGTATCTGCAGAATTTTTCGGGTTGTCAATAAATAGAGACATATGGGTAATTACCTCAGGATTTATAGTTAATATAAATAATTCTTTTTTTAATCCTATATCAGATGTTTTCAAGATAAAATTTATTCAAATAAAGGAAGAAGAGTCCCTTCATTCAGCATTGGTTAAAACAGGCTCTTTATTAGTTATTTATATTTTATTTATAATAATATTAATTATAATTTTTTTCTTTTTTGGTAAATCTATAATTCAAAATTTGTTTAGTGTAGGGGATTTATTTTTGAATAGATATTATACCTACATTAATATTTTACTTTATAGTATTTTGTTTACACAATTTTCTTCAATAGGTATTGGAATTTTAAATGCTAATAATATATTTTACGTACCGGAAATAACAGCTTTTTTTACATCTATAGGTAACTTAGTAATAATTTATTTTGGGACGAAATATGTTGGTGTTGTTTCTCTATACTTAGGACAATATTTTAATTTAATAACTCTATCTGTAATTATTATATTTTTTCTTAAAAAGAATAAAATATTGCCTATAATTAGATGGGATAATAAATTTGTACTAAAAGCAAAGGATTTTATATGGTTTGGAACTCCATTTTACTTTCCCTATTTTATAGGACAAATAAACTCGTTGATTGAAAAAGGTCTATCCAACAGAATTGGTATAGGTATAATTTCAATGATTGATTATGCTCAAAAGTTTACATTATTATTTCAGGTTGTATTTACTAACATTATTTTAACGGCAATAATTCCCCAACTTACGAAAAACTATTATAGAAAAGAATGGGATGTGTATAATCATTCATTTTATTCTTATTTAAAATTTATAGTTTTCATATTGAGTTTTTTTGTTCCCTTATTGTATATAAATGCATATGAAATTAATTATATATTTTTTAAAAGAGGGGCAATAACAAATAGTGACATTGAGCAAATTACACATTTAACAAAGTTATATTCGCTTTCGTTTATTTTTATTTGTTTGTATGTTTATATATCTCCTGTAATGATATCTCAAACAAAAAATAAGCTACAAGCATTGTTAGGTGTTATCACTCAGATTGGAATTATCATATTTAATTGCCTTTTTTATAAAATTTATAAC
>NZ_JAMBJZ010000076.1:0-10226 GCF_025291155.1 Apibacter sp. | reverse complement strand
GAGCAAATGCTTCTCGATGGCTAAAACTTCCAGGAGTGCCATTTGCTTTTCAAACTTCTGTTTTCGCTGCATTAATATTAAATATATATGTTGCCAGATATCTGGATAGAAATAAAGATAGAGAAATAACTTTTAATAACAGTTTTGTACCAATACTTTTACCTATATTCCTAGTAGTGGGATTAATATTTCCGGCAAACGGATCCACTGGAATTTTAATCTTTTTGATGGTGTTGGCTTTATTATTTATCGGGGGGTATCCAATGAAAATATTACTTTCTATAATTGGAGTTGGTATAATTGTGGCTATTCTCTTTATAACAATCATGCTAAAATTTCCTGATATGTTTCCTGGTCATAGGGTTCATACCTGGAAAAGCAGAATTGAGAACTTTGCTGGAGGAGAAGGAGAAGAAAGCTATCAAGTACAACAAGCAAAAGCGGCAATAGTTCAAGGCGGTATAATAGCTAGAGGTCCGGGAAAAAGTGCATTTAAGCAATCTTTACCTCAATCGTCCTCAGACTTTATTTTTGCCATTATAGTTGAAGAATATGGTATTATGGGTGCTATTACATGCTTTTTCCTTTACTTACTTATACTATGGAGAATAATAGTTATTGCTACAAAAGTGGAAAATATATTCGGCACCCTGTTAGTAGTAGGAATTGGATTGCCTATTATATTTCAGGCATTTTCAAATATGGCTGTTGCGGTAAACTTAATTCCTGTAACTGGCCAGCCATTACCCATACTAAGCTATGGCGGAACCTCCATGTGGGTAACCTATATGGCTTTAGGAATTATTATCAGTGTAAGTCGTGATATGATTCCTGAAGAAAATATTAAAGAAAATAATAAAAAAGAAGATGTAAATTATGAAATCGCCTAGATTCTTACTTAGTGGTGGAGGTACTGGAGGACATATTTTCCCCGCAATAGCCATTGCAGATGAAATAAAACGTCGCTTACCCAATGCAGAATTTCTTTTTATAGGATCGGAAGATAAAATGGAGATGGAAAAAGTACCTCAAGCTGGTTATAAAATCGAAGGATTATGGATTTCAGGAATTTCAAGATCTTCTATGCTTGCCAACCTAAAATTTCCTTTTAAGGTTTTTTCAAGTATCATAAAATCACGAAAAATTATTAAATCTTTTAAACCCGATGCTGCTATAGGCACAGGAGGATATGCATCCGGACCAGCTTTGTACGTAGCTGCAAATACAAATATTCCTACTTTTATACAGGAGCAAAATTCCTTTCCAGGGATAACCAATAAGAAACTTGCAAACAAAACAAAGGGAATATTTGTTGCCTATGATAGTATGGATACGTTTTTTCCAAAAGAAAAAATACACTTTACAGGAAATCCTGTTAGAAAATCACTATTCAATAATAAAGTTTCACAAGAACAAGCAAAGAAAGAATTAAAATTAGATTTTTCTAAATTGGTTATATTATCAATAGGTGGATCTTTAGGTTCTAGGACTATAAATAATTTTTGGAAAAATAACTCAAAAATAATTGCTGATTCTGATATACAAATTTTATGGCAAACCGGTAAATCGGATTACTCTGATATTATAAATAATTCTGAGTTAAAACATCCCAACATACAAATAACTGAGTTTATTAAAAATATGTCTCTAGCTTATGCTGCTGCTGATATAATTATTTCGAGAGCTGGAGCCATAGCTATATCCGAATTAACTTTAGCCGGGAAACCTACTATACTCATACCTTTTCCCTATGCTGCAGAAGATCATCAGACTAAAAATGCTCTGCAATTGGTTAATTATAAAGCAGCAAAAATGGTAAAAGATTCTGATGTTTCAAGTAAATTATTAGAAGAAATTCAAAATCTCATTAGCAATGCCAATGAAAGAGAATTGTTAGGTGAAAATATTTTAAAAATGGCCAAACCTAATGCTACTGAAGAAATTGTTTCTCATATATTAAAAGAATTAAATTTTGAATAATTAATGACAGACATTCACACATATAAAAACTATTATTTTATAGGAATTGGAGGAATTGGAATGAGTGCCTTAGCACGCTATTTTAAGTTTTCCAACTCAAATGTATATGGATATGATAAAACAAGTACTAAGCTAACTCATAGCCTAGAAAATGAAAATATACCTATTCTGTATGAAGATTCAATTTCATTACTTCCAAAAGATATTTCAGCGGGAAATACATTAATTATATATACACCGGCTATACCGGAAGATTTAAAAATTAAAAATTATTTTATTGAAAAAAACTTTACTCTCTTAAAAAGATCACAAGTTTTAGGAGAAATTACCAGAAGTACTTTATGTTTAGCCATAGCAGGAACTCATGGAAAAACAACCACCTCTACCCTATTGGGGCATATATGTAAGTATGCAAATCTACCTTCGACTGCTTTTCTCGGCGGCATTTCAGCAAATTATAATTCTAATTTTATTTATAATGGAGCTGAAATTTCTATTGTTGAAGCAGACGAATTCGATAGATCTTTTCTTGCCTTATCACCCAATATGGCGACTATAACCTCAACAGACTCCGATCACCTAGATATATATGGAAATAAAGAAAATATTATAGATTCCTATAATAAGTTCGCAGCATTGATTCCAGAAGATGGATTCTTAGTAGTAAAAAAGGGGTTACCCATCCGGGCAAAACATTTAACTTATTCCGCGCAGGAAAAGGCTGATTATTATGCTGAAAATATTCAAATTATCAACGGAAGTTTTAAATTTGATTTAATAACTCCTAAACAAACTATAAAAGATTTCAAACTGCCTATTCCGGGAAAGCATAATGTAGAAAATGCAATAGCCGCCTTAGCAATCGGTTTAAAACTAGGTATTGAACCCGATATTTTACGTAAAGCATTAGCTGAATTTAAAGGAGTTTTACGAAGATTCAACCAGCATATTTTCGAGAACGATACAATATATATTGATGATTATGCACATCATCCGACTGAGATAAACGCAGTAATTGATACTATTAGAAATATGTATCCTTCAAAAAAATTACTGACTGTTTTTCAACCTCATCTCTATTCTAGAACAAAAGATTTTGCTGAAGATTTTGCTAGTAGTCTTAGTAAAACAGACCAACTAATTCTGTTAGACATTTATCCTGCAAGAGAAATTCCTATTGAGGGAGTTACCTCGGAATGGCTTGCTGAAAAAATTGAATTAGATAATAAAGAGATAAGCTCGATAGACAATGTTTTAAATACTATTAAGACAAAAGATTTTGATGTGCTTCTTACTATAGGAGCCGTTAATATTGATACTTTACATGATCCTATAATTAATTGGCTTAATGAAATTAAAATATAGATTTATAAAAATATTTTCATTGATAATAGTATTAGGGTTTCTAATGAACTTCGCTGTACGAAGACATAACGATAGAAATATAGATACAGTAAAAATTCATATTGAAAATTCTGATTATATACATTTTATTACTAATACTATGGTCAAAGATATAGTAAATCTATCTTCAGAAAACGGAAAAAATGCTATTAAAATAAAAGATATAAACATTTCAAAAACGGAAAGTAATTTAGATTCAAATCCATTTATTTCTAATAGTAACGTATATATTGATTTAAATGGTTCTATTAATATAAATATTGATCAAAAAATTCCTGTAGTTCGAGTAAAAACCTCTAATGAAGAATTTTATTTGGATAAATCCGGAAGTAAATTTCCTTTATCTAGAAACTTTTCATTACCTTGTTTAATTGCAACCGGGGAAATAGAAAATAAAGAATTTAATAATTTAGTAAAATTAACTCAATTAATTGCAGAAGATGATACATTAAAAAACCATATTGTAAGTATTGTAAAAGACAAAAAAAATTGTTATAATTTTCTTTTAAATATACCGGGAGTATATATTGAATATGGAGAATTAAAAAATAATCATCAAAAGCTTACTAATTTAAAAGAATTTTACAGACAATATTTAGATTATGTAGGTTTTGGAGTGTATAAAAAAATAAGTTTAAAATATGACAATCAAATAGTTGCAACAAAAAGATAAATATGAACAATAACAATATTGCAGTAGGTTTGGACATAGGAACAACAAAGATTGTTGCTATAGTAGGTCAAAGGAATGAGCATGGAAAATTGGTCATTCTGGGAATGGGCAGAGCTAAAAGTTTAGGAGTTCATCGAGGTGTGGTAAATAACATTACTCAGACTATTGATTCAATTAAAAAGGCAATTTCTGAGGCTGAAAAGGCTGCTAACTACAAAATTACCGATGTGACTGTAGGAATCGCAGGTCAACATATTAGAAGTCTTCAGCATAGTGATTATATTTCGAGACCCAATTTTGAAGATGTTATTGATGATAGAGATATTGAGAATTTAAAAGATCAAGTACATAAGCTTGTTATGCTTCCAGGAGAGGAAATAATACATGTTCTCCCTCAGGATTACAAAGTAGATTCTCAATCTGAAATTATTGAACCACGCGGCTTTCATGGAAGTCGTCTGGAAGCCAACTTTCATGTAGTAGTTGGACAAATTTCCTTAATAAGAAATATTGCTAGATGCGTTAAAGAAGCAGGATTGAACTTAGTAGGAATAACGCTCGAGCCTCTTGCTTCATCCGATGCTGTATTGAGTCAAGAAGAGAAAGAAGCAGGAGTAGCTTTGATAGACATAGGAGGTGGTACTACAGATATTGCTGTTTTTAAAGATAATATTATACGTCATACGGCAGTGATACCTTTTGGAGGCAATGTTATTACAGATGATATTAAATCAGGTTGCTCCATCATTGAAAGACAAGCTGAAATTTTAAAAGTTAAACACGGGTCTGCTTGGCCTTCTGAAAATAAAGAAATTGAGGTCATAAGCATACCAGGATTACATGGGAGAGAACCTAAAGAAATTACGGTAAAAAAATTATCCCAAATCATTCACGCTAGAGTAGAAGAAATTATTTCTTTAGCCTATATTGAATTAAAAAATTATGGCTGTGAAGAGCAAAAGAAAAAATTAATTGCAGGAATTGTAATGACCGGAGGTGGCTCTAAATTAAAACATTTAAGACAATTAACAGAATATACTACCGGAATGGATGTTCGGATAGGTTTTTGCAATGAACATCTTGCAAGTGGACAACCGGAAGAACTCGCAAGTCCGGAATATGCTACAGCTATCGGACTATTGATGACGGGACTTAATAATCTTGATCTAAAGAAAAATAAGTTTAAACAAGAGCAGAAAAATATTCAACCTAATGAAAACACTTCTGAATCTCTTGAGGAAAAGAAAATTTCAAATAGTACAATAAATAATAATATTGAAAAAAAATTGAAAGAAGAAAAGAAAAAGAAGAAATCCATATTCGCAGCTTTTCAAGAAAAATTTATTAAATATATTAATGACACAGAGTAAATTATTTAAATAAGATGGATAATACAGAAAACAATAAGCTATTTTTTGAGCTGCCCAAAAATAAAACTTCTGCGATCAAGGTTATTGGTGTTGGAGGTGGAGGTAATAATGCTGTTGGTTATATGTATGATCAAGGCATAACTGGTGTTGATTTTATAATTTGCAACACGGATGCACAGGCATTAATAAACAATCCTATTCCTAACAAAATTCAATTAGGAAATACAATTACAGAAGGATTGGGTGCAGGAGCAAATCCAGAAATCGGAGAACAAGCTGCTCTTGAAAGTATCGATGATATTAAAAATGCTTTAGGAGAAGAAACCAAAATGGTTTTTATTACTGCAGGAATGGGAGGTGGAACAGGTACTGGTGCAGCACCCATTATTTCCGGCATTGCAAAAGAAATGGGCATATTAACTGTAGGTATAGTAACTATTCCATTTTCATTTGAAGGTAAAATCAGACTGGAGCAAGCGGAAAAGGGACTTGAAAAAATTAGAAAAAACGTAGATTCTTTAATCGTTGTAAAAAATGATAAACTTCGAGAGCTTTATGGTAATTTAGGTTATAAATCTGGTTTTTCTAAATCAAATGAGGTACTCAGCACTGCAGCAAAAGGGATTGCAGAGGTAATTACAAAAAATTACTCGATAAACATAGATTTACGTGATGCTAAAACCGTATTGGCAGACAGCGGTACAGCAATAATGGGATCTTCTATAGCCTCAGGACCTAATAAAGCTCAAGATGCTATTATGACCGCATTGGATTCTCCTTTGCTTAATGATAATAAAATTACGGGTGCTAAAAATGTATTGTTACTTATTGTTTCGGGAGAAGAAGAAATCACTGTAGATGAAATAGGTATTATAAACGATCATATTCAATCTGAAGCAGGCAATAATACAAATATCATTATGGGTATCGGTGAAGATGAAAGTTTAGGAGAAAATATAAGCGTTACGGTTATTGCTACCGGATTTCCTGTAGACGACGAAAGAAATAGCGGAAAGGAAAGAGAAAAGATCGTACATACTTTAACCGATGATTTTCCTTCATCCGGTACTCTGCATGTTGGAATTAGAAATTCAACCATTTCTCAAAGTCAAAAAGATAATGGAAACGATGAGCCTAGAGTTATCTCTCCTTCAAATAAAGAAAATTATAATCAGGAAAAAACGGAAGAAAAAGTAGCCCAAAAGATAATAACACTTGAAGATGAGGATGAAGTAACAACTTTTGGTATATCAAACAGACAAGATCCTACAGCTCCTTCTTTTTATATCGATGAAGAAATAAATATTATTAAAAAAGATATTACTAATCTTTCCAAAAATAACGAATCAACTCTATTTTCTAACTCAGAAAATAGTTACCAAGAAGTTCGTGAGGATAAGTTACAGGAGCCTCCTGTCAATCAATCAACCATATTCACTTTAGATGAGGCTGATGATTTTACCCAAAAAGTAACTTTACAAACTGACTTTGGAGAAATTGATATCAATCAAAATAAGATTCAGCTTCCTGAGGAAAAGATTTCGAACTTAACCGAAGATAAAACCGTTATTGAAGATAAAAATTATTCTTCAGAATCTCTAAATGAACTTATGGAGAAAAAAATTCAGGAAAGAAGAGAAAGACTAAAAAAATTGAATAGTAAATTTCAAGGATTATCTAAACAAAATGTTGATGAAGTTGAAAGAGTTCCTGCTTATAAAAGACAAGGTATTAATTTAGATGATACTAATGATTATAATCAAAACTCGGATATGTTCTTCAATAAAAAATCTAATGAAGTTCAAATTCGTCCTAATAATTTTTTCCATGACAATGTAGATTAGTCCATAACTTATAAAAAGATGATATGAGCTTAGAAACCCAAATAATGGATGCGATGAAGGTCGCTATGAAAGATAAAGATAAAATAGCTTTAGAATCTTTACGAGCTATTAAATCTCAATTATTATTACTTAAAACTGACGGCAAGACTGAAAATATTTCTTCTGATCAAGAAATAGCTTTATTACAAAGATTAGTTAAGCAGAGAAAGGAAGCTTATGAGCAATTTATTGCAAATAACAGGAATGAATTGGCTGAAAATGAATTGGCCCAAGCAAAAGTTATTGAGAAATTTCTTCCTGCACAACTTACCCCTGAAGAATTAGAGAATGAACTCAAAGAAATTATTAAAGAGACAGGTGCCCAGGATATTAAAGATTTAGGAAAAGTCATGGGTATTGCTTCTAAAAAATTGCAAGGAAAGTCTGAAGGAAAAATAATTTCAGAAACTGTTAGGAAGTTGTTGTCCTAATTTATCTTTTGTATTAAAGTCGACTATAACCAGTCGGCTTTTTTTATAACAAAAAAGACATTCGAAAATGAATGTCTTTTTATTTACATTGCTAATCATATTATCTATCTGATTCGTTATAATTCCTCAACATAATCCAACCTGTAAACTCGCGCCCATCAGCAATAGTTATTATATACCAATAAGAAGATGTTGGCAAATTTCTGCCTAAATGCTTACCATCCCATAGGAAACACGTATTGGAACTTTGTTCGAACACTTGCTTACCATATCTGTCAAAAATTTTAACATGGGAAACTCCTCCATTAAATAAATCCAATCCACACACTCTCCAAACATCGTTATAGTTATCGCCATTAGGTGTAATTACATTATTAATCCCGAATATAATCCCTTTCGATGTTAATGCATCACAGTTGTTTGCCACAGATCGCACATAAAAGGTATAAATGCCTTGTTTCAGATTAGTAAATGTATTATTTCTTTGCCATTTTACTTTATCTATCGAATATTCTAAAGGAGCAGGTCCTTTAGCTATAACAGTAATATAATCTTTTCCTTGTTGCAATTCTACAATCACAGGTTCTTCCAATAGTTTAACTTCAATCTGATGTGTAGTGGTACAAGAGATATTATAGTTTAGAAGCTTGGTAAGTTCTACTGTATAAACACCTATATCTCTAACATTTTCAAGATAACGACCATTTCCGACTAATTTTCCATTAAAGAACCAACGGATCTGCGTATAGCCATCATCTCCGGCATCTAAGGTAGTGGAGTATCTTGGACAGACATATACCACTTCATTAGGAGGGGTAGGAGAAATATAAGGTATTAGCTCTACTTTTGCTACAGAAGGACAAAAATCCTCAGAAATATCATCAACCCTTACATAGATATATCCTTTATTACTTTTATAATTAGATAATTCCGGCTCTAGTATTTCCTTAGAAGGAATACCCATTGCCAGGTCTTTTAAGGCATTATTTGCATCCTTTTCCGTTCTATAATAACGTACTCTTGTATCTGGTTTTACTTTAAACAAGCTTTCTACTAAAGGTAATTGAAAATATGCATACCCGTCTTTATCCTCATCACAAGCATATAAAGTTGTATCTTTAATTTCTGCCGGATTATTAGTTTCAAATTCAATTTTAGTAATACCTATACATTCGGTATGTATGTTTTTAATTCTAATGTAAATATTATCGGACAAAGTAAAATAAGTATTTTTATCTATACTTTCTGTTCCTTTCAATGCTTTTGAAAGTCCCTCATGATAAGTTATTTCATAATTGGAATTATTTAAATAATCATGACCTTCTTTATCTTTTATTTTAGGATCTAAATCTTTTAACAATAAGTCGTCATATATTCCATTATTATCTCCATCACATACAAATTGCGGAGATAGTACAGGCCTTGGAGTTTCTTTCTGGGTTATCGTAATGATTCCAGCATTACCACATCCGTTCTCTTTATTCTCAAATAATACTTTAATTTTTACTTTCGACTCTCCTGCCGGCGGTTCATAGTTGCTTAACGTGCTCGGTATCGCTCCTGAGGTATCTTCTACTCTTCCAATCTCAACTCCCTTACTATCTTGATAGATAATCCTCATTTTTTCTAAAAAGCTATCTATTCGTGATTTATCTCCGTTCTGCGATAACATCGGATAGATGGAGTTCCATAAATCTACTCTACTTTTGACTCCCTCCGGTTCATATTCGCAGAGTACAGGCTCATCTTTTTGTACTTTTAAATACGGATATAAATATAGTTTTACTTTCGATACATCATCACAATATTTCCCGTCTTTATCTTTTACTCTTACATAAATTTCATCTACTATATATAATCCTTCTTTATATAATTCTCTATTGATATAATTGGATATTTCCGGCTCTGTCAAATGTTTATATATTCCTTGCGCTTCGTTTTTAAAGGATTCTTTCGCATCCGCCTCATTCCTATAATAGCGATAACTTCCCGATGGATAATTACCTATGAGGGCTTCGGCTTCATGTAAATCGTATATTTCTTTTGAATCATCACTTGAATCATCACATTTAACCGCTAATTTTACTTCTTTTTGTATCGGTACATTTTCCGAATTCTTTTTAAACCATACTTCATTAATTCCAATACATCCACTCACTTGATTCAACACTCGTACATATAACGGTTTGTTAAAATCTACGATAAAATAACTGTTTTTATCTATAGGTTTGGCGCTTGTACCTTGTACATCTAAAGCCTCAGATTTGCTTCGATAATAAGTTATTTCTTGTTGTGGCGATTTTGTTATTACCAATTCGTCTAAATCTTTAAGTAAAACGTCATTATAATCTCCGTCTAAATCTTCATCACACAGGGTATATGTAATCTTATTCGGCCTTGGAGTTTCTTTCTGGGTTATCGTAATGATTCCAGCATTACCACATCCGTTCTCTTTATTCTCAAATAATACTTTAATTTTTACTTT
>NZ_JAMBJZ010000075.1:0-10279 GCF_025291155.1 Apibacter sp. | reverse complement strand
TAATTTGCAATTAATCATTCTCTTTTATAATATTGTTGCCCGTCACATATAATACAATATATAAGAACATCAATGAAAGAAAGAATTAAAAAACCTTATTATGCTTTTGATCCTAATAAAGCTAATTTTCTATTTGAGCGAACATTTATTTACGATTCTCAACAGGCGTTGTTTGCAAAAATTCCACGCATTATTCATCGTCTATATTTACCTAAATATGCATTCATGATATTGGCTGGTTCAGTCATTGCTTTTATATTGGTAGGTTTTCTTTTTTCAACTTTTTTTACTTTAACTAAGGGCTTAACAAGGCTTTTTAGTTTAATCCCATTAATTGGAACAGTTGCTATAATCTATCTTGTTAGACGCTACGTACAAATCTATCTGGAAATACGCTCAATTAAAAAGCTTTACAAAAAAGTTAAATGGCCAGTTGAATGTTATTGTGCTTTTTTTCAAGAAGGCATTTATATAAAATCGATCGACATAGAAGGTGTATTCTATTGGGAGGATTTTATGGACTTAGGATGCAGTAAAGAGGCTTTATTTTTTCATTTTTGTCCTGCATGTACAGAAAGTGGAAAATTTTTCAAACAATACTATCCTTATTTAGACAATGTCTACATCTTTATTGATGGTGATGAGAAAGTACTTAAATTTATAAGACTGTGGACTTAGGAGGCAATAAAGAGGCTTTAGTTTTTCATTTTTGCCGTGAAGAATTCAAACAATATTATCCTCGTTTAGATAACGTCTACATCTTTATTGATGGTGATGAGAAAGTACTTAAATTTATAAGACTGATAACCTAGTTGGTGATCTAGTCGCTTTTAAATAATGATCTAAAAAAGGTAAATCTTGATTTTATATTATTCAAACTTATTTGATTAGTTATATTCTTTTGTAAATAAGGGATAATACGCTCTATTAGCTTACCACTTAATTGTAGTAAAAAAGGTGATTATTATATGTTAAAAAGTAGTATAAAATTTAATCGTTGATAGTGTCATTATATAAGAAATACTCTAAAAATTATAGAGTTAAAAAAATAAATGATGAATGAATTTGATTAATTAAAATCATATTATCCTGCTTTTTCAAAGTCAGAAAATAAAGCGATTTACTTCTTAATTAAACTGAACAATTCTATAATTCTAAATTTCACTTATCTGATTTTATATCGTACCTTTGCACTTTACAAGTTATATTGGATTTACAGGAAAGAAATTGATTGTAAATAAACGATATATAAAAAAACACATTTATTTAATAAAATATAGAAAATAATTAATATTCCTTTAATTTTTTTGAATTAATCAATGAGCGAAATGAAAAAGATATATTTGGATAGTGCCGCTTCAACGGTAATCGATGAGAGGGTAATTGAAGCAATGATCCAATCAATGAAAGAAGATTTTGGTAACCCATCAGCCATTCATAGTTTTGGACAGGAAAGTAAATCTAAAATTGAAACTGTTCGCAAGAATTTAGCTCAATGGTTACATGTTAATTCAAACGAAATTATTTTTACAAGTTGTGGTACTGAATCCAATAATTTAATTATACGTTCCTGTGTAGAAAATTTGCATATTAGAAGGATAATCACTTCGCCATTGGAACATAAATCTGTTTTAGAAACGGTAAGAGATTTAAAAGAAAAACATCTTGAATTGGAAATAGTCTTTCTTCCTATTTTAAATAAACAAGGAGATTTAGATTTTTCTCACTTAGAAAATTTGCTACAAGATAACATTCCTACTCTGGTCTCTTTAATGCATTCCAATAATGAAATAGGAAATTTGACTGATATAGAATATATTGCAAAATTATGCAAAAAATATAATGCTTTATTCCATTCAGATACAGTGCAAACTATGGCACATTATCCTTTAGATTTTTCTAAAATTCCTGTTTATTTTGCTTCCTGCAGTGCCCATAAATTTCATGGCCCCAAAGGAATAGGTATAGCTTTTATAAGAAAATCGACCGGTTTAAAAGGAATTATGACCGGCGGTGCTCAAGAGCGCAATATGCGTGCCGGTACGGAAAACGTACATAGTATCGTAGGGTTAGGAAAGTCTTTTGATATGGCTATGAAAGAGTTGAATGAGAGAAGAAAAACTATTGAAGAATTGAAACGTTACACCATAGATCAGCTATTAAAAAAGATAAAAGGTGTTTCTTTTAACGGTCATGGGACGGATTTTAGTAAAAGTATTTATACGCTTTTAAGTATCTTGCTTCCTTTCCCTAATACCATGGTAGGCTTTCAATTGGATATGAAAGGAGTTGCCGTTTCACAAGGAAGTGCTTGCGCATCAGGAGCCTCTAAGCCATCAAAAACGATGTTACAACTTTACGGTGAAGATGAACTAAAAAACACAACAACTTTACGCATTTCTTTTAGTCATTATAATACTATTGAAGAAATTGATGTACTAATAGACATTCTTTCAGAAATACAAGAAAATAAAGTTAGTACCATCCTTTCCTAAAATGGTTGATTACTGCGCTCAAATTAAAGTTAAAGGTAAAACGTATATGTGAGAAATAGCTATCCTTTGCAGGTTCAAAACCTAATGTTGATTGAATAGGAAGATAAAATTCAAGAAATTCAGGTATAATGTTAAGTTTAATTCCTGTGTCATAAATAAATTTAGTGGGTTTTGCTTTATTATTGTATAAGCCAATATCTGCATAAAGATCTAAAAGCTTCCATAAATGTATTTCCCCGTTTAAAGAGGTAATCCATTTATTAGCAGATTTATCCAATATAGATTTAAAACCTCCTTCTGCCATTATGTATTGTTGATAAAATAGTCCGCTGGTTGCAGATCTTCCTAAATAATCCATATAATTAAAGCTATAATCGGTTATATGATCCACCCCAAAATCAAAATAAGTAGAATTTGAATTATTAGTTATAAAATATCCGCCAAAATATCGTAAGGTTATTTTCTTATTGGGTGCATATTCATGTCTAAAATATATTTCCGAACTAATCTTATTGAACATATTAGAATGTTGAAAATTAGTTTTACTATACCATTCATTAATTAGTCTGTTATCAGAATGGGAATAAGAAATATCAATAAGATTATAATGCGAATAGTCATCTTTTTCCCATAATTTTGAAGGATTTTTTTCTCTCTCAACACTATTAAATGATATTCCTATAGTTCTATTAATTTCTGATCTCGGTCTTTTCTTAAAAAGAAAGTTTAAATTTCCCGAATACTTTTTATAACTCAAATCTTTATCATAATGATAAAAATTATAACCTGATCCTAATGATATTCTCCTAAAAATACCGTTCTCCATATCGTAATTGTAGTTTAAAGATGCTGCTCCTGTCAAACTCTTTGTCCCAGTAGAGTATGTTGGAGAAAAAGAATACTCAAACGGTCTTGAAAAAGGAGAACTATTATAAAAGCGTAATCCTAAAATAAATTTATCATAATCATTCCAATTGATATTAGGTTCATAGAAAATTTGTGTATAATTAGGATTATCAACATCTGCATAAAATTTCATCTGTAATTTTTTTTTGTTTTTATAAATTCCTTCTGTATTTAACAAATTATCATTATCATTAATTTCAGGAAAAATATAATTTTTATTAATAAGCAATTTGCTGTAATCACCATTTATAAATGTATATACAGAATCTTTCTTCGTTGAAAAAATCCATTTTTGATTAATTACTTGCTTGTTTTTTTCGGCTGTAATTAAAATTGGCACAGCTAAAGCCGTTTTATTGGTTATACGTATTTTTATATTATTTGTATCGTTTTTATTATCATAGAATTTCTTAATCTTAAAATTGATACGATCATTTGTTGAAATGTATTTTTGAAAGAACCAATCTAAATTTTCATGAGAAACATCTTCCAAGAACTTTTGAAAATATAAAGCATTTACTTCTTTTTCTCTTCTTTCTTGTATAAGTTTTCTAATTGAGCTTTCAAAAATGCCCTGACTTAAATATTCAGATAAAAAATTAAAACTTAATCCCGATTTAAATCCACTTATAATATATTGATTTATATTGCTTAATTCTAAAAAATTTTCATTAATCGGTTGATCATAATTTTGTGTGGCTATATACCTATAACCTAATTTATACCTATCAATTAAAGGGACTTTAGATATAAAAAAATATTTTAGGGGTTTAATTTTCAGTATACTAAAATCATCCGGTAAATCACCCAATAATTTTGTATCAGGATAGTATTTTTTTAGATATTTTAATTGATAGTAAGTAAGCAAACCATTTGAAATCCAATGATATTTATTTTTATCTAATTTAATGATTTGATTAATCGTTAAATATGCAATTTGTTGAAACATTTTAAGGTCAATTTTAATATCATCAGAAAACATGACCCATTCCTTAAGACCAAATAAATTAATATTATCAACTCCTACAAAATTTCGATCTTTTTTTATTTTAGAGCTAATAAATATTTTTGCAGGAAGAGTTCCTAACTTTTCTTTTAAAAATGATAATTCTCTTTGAATATTTTTATAATATAACTCTTTTAATTCTTCTTTAATCGGATATCCTATAGTTACCTCTGTTTGTATTCCATCTATTTCATATAAAAATGATAGAGGCTTATTTTTAGTAAGTAAAACAGTTACTGCATCATAGTTGGTCCCTTTTAAAATATGATCTCCTTCTTTAATCAAATCTCCTTCTATATATAGATCATTAGGATAATAAAAAACTATAGAATAATCTGTTTTTCTATATGGATTAAATTCTGTATCAGTGAAAGATTCCAATTTAGGTTTTGATTTATCAAAGTCTAAAGGTTGTATAAAAAAGTTTTTTAATAAATACGTTCCTTTAGATGAATATCCATATCCTGTAATTTTATCATAAGGTACTTTAATATTGTAGTTCAAATTAAGAGAAATGCTATCATTAGGCAATAAAGGGTTGAAAAGGTTTATTTCATAAAATTCAAAATCTCTAAGTAAAAAAACAGGTTGACGTTTATCTATAAAAATTGTTAAATCATTAATTCTACCTCTATTTAAATATTTTGAAAAATATAAAGATTTATTCCTATCTTCTAACTTTCGTTTTCCTAAAACTGTATTGGTATTAGAATAGGAATTAGCAGCTGCATGCAGATATATTTTATCTAATGTATATCCTGTATTATTAAAAAAAGTTATCTTTTGCTTAACTGATATATTTTTAGTTATGCTATCTAAAGTAGCAGAAATAAATATCTTGTCGCTTTGAGCTAAGCAAAATAAAGGTAAAATGAAAAGTATTATTTTTATTATAATTTTAATTTTCATAGGGGGGTAAAAAAGTAATCACTAGAAAAACTTGATTATTTGAATCTCACTTCTACAGCTCCAAAACGATATTTTATAATGTCAGCTTCAAAAAATTCAATGTCATCAATAGTATTTAAAATCTTATAAATTTCTTTTTTTAGGACGCCTTTACCTTTTCCATGAATAAAAATTAATTTATTTATTTTATCCATTTTAGCTAACTTTATTTCTTCATTTGCCCGATTAATTTGCTTTTCAAGCATCTGATGAGGTGTTAAATTTTTTACTGAATCAACCAAATTTCCAATATGTAGATCTATAATTCTTTCTTTTTCATTTTTTTTTGCAAATATATTTTTCTTTTTTGAAGAAACATCTTCCTTTTTAGTACTAACATTTGAAATAGCATTATATATATTTTCATATTTTTCAGCTGAAATTATTTTATCTATTGAATAAATAATTTCAAAACCATAGGAATCTAATAACAAAACTTTAGTCCCTGTAATATTTTTTATGATATATACCCCCTCTTCATCTATTAGTCTTACTTTATCTCCGATTTTCATTTACTATAAATTAATAAAGAAGGCTACCATTTTGATAGCCTTCTCAATTTAGTGATAAATATCTTTATATGTTTTTTATATCTTATTACCTTGGAATCTTATTACTAGCTCCTCTTTTATTTCTGGTAGATGAAGATTCTTTACCTTTATGGTCTTGAGCTACTCTAAATCCTACCCAAACTGCAGATTCATTTTCTAACATATATCTTCTTTGTCCCGGATCTAACCAATAGGATGTATCATTCCAAGAACCTCCTTTTATAACTCTTAAATCATTACTAATTTGAGAGGTTCTTTGTTTAGTATCTTTCTCTAAAACAACTCTACCATTTTTATCCACTATCCAATTTCTAATTGGGGAATTATAAAAACTATATACACCTGTTGAATCTATTACCCCATCTCCTGCTTCTAATGATGATTGAAAATCTCCATCTCTAAAGTTTCTAGCATCATCTACAACTTCGGTTTCAAATTTACCAGATAAATTTCTATATAGTCTTCGTCCATCCGCTAAGGTATCATATTGTATATTTCCATCTTCAACCTTTTTGAATCTTCCTGGACTTCCTGCCTCACTGATAAATTGTTGATAGACATTTCCCCTATAATAATTGAAATCATTATAATCAGTGTCTATTAAAGGTCTATAAACATCTTGCGTCCATTCAGCAACATTTCCGTACATTCCATAAAGACCAAAAGGATTGGAAGGATAAGATCTTACGTCAGAAGTAATAGCATTACCATCATTAGCCCAACCTCCGCTTCCAGAATAATCTCCACTGCCTCCTGATTTAAAATTTGCTTCGAACTGCCCCTTATTTCTACCCTTTTTAGCTCTCATTCTATTAATCATCACATCTTTACCCTCGATAATATTATATTGTCTATTATCAGCTTCAGCTAATGCAGCATATTCCCATTCGGCTTCTGTTGGTAACCTGAATTTTTGTACTAAATTACCTTGTGCACTTTTATTAACAGCAATAATTCTTTCATTTTTACTAGTTATTCCACGCTGTTTAGCTATTTTATCTTGATTAACTATCCCTTCAAGTTCAGGGTCATTATACTTATATTTTTCAACATTAAAGGAATTTGAACCAACATTATTTTCAGGATTACTATAATAATCCTTAGGTATAATACCTTTATTCATTAGTTCTTTTTCATTAGCTCTATCTGTCAACCAATCACAATATCTTTGCGCTTGCAACCAGCTAACTCCCACTACAGGATAATTATCAAACTGAGGAGCTCTAAAATAATCTTCAGAATAAACATCGTTCCTTGATAACTTATTTTTCCATACAAGTGTATCAGGAAGTGCACCGAAATAAATATCTTTATAATTATCTTGCGTTGGAGAATATACGTATTTCAACCAAGTTACATATTCACGATATTCATAGTTGGTTACTTCTGTCTCTCCAATAAAAAAGGACCGAACTTGCATACGATTAGGGGTATTGTTCCAATCATGCATCACATCATCCTTTACTAAACCCATAGTAAATGAACCACCCTCTATAAATACCATTCCTACCCAGCCTTTCTCTGTTTTTTTCTTATTGCTATAAAACCAACCGTTTCTATCATTGGCTTTCCAACCTGTTAAACTTTTTGTGTTTTTAGTACCACCGCCAGGCTTCGTTCTTCTACCACCGCAATTAATTAAGATTAAGGGAATTGAAGAAACAATGAATAATGATAATATGAATTTCCCGATTCTCATTGTATTTATTTTCATAATTTAGATCATGCAAAAATAATATAATATTGTAGAAAGAAAAATTTTTTCTACTTTATATTACATAACCTCAAATAACGTATACTAATATATAAATATTGTACATTTTATAAAATATTATTTATAATTATTCGTTATCATAAAGGTAAATGAAAAGATTTGTATTTTTTTTTATAGCGCTTTATGTTCAAGCGCTTTTATTATCAGTTAAAGGTCAAACCATTACGATTAATTGGGAGGGTTTAAAATCCACTTCATATTTTACAGGAAATTCAGGAAAGTATCCTTATTTTTCTAATGAAAACTATTCAATTGATGGGGGAATTCCCACTTTATATTATGACAAATTAACAGATTTTAATGGAGATATTTACCTTTCTAATTTACAATGGAGGCAAATTGAAAAGTCGCAATTGGGTGATATTCCTATAAATTTAATTCCCGCAGTTGATCAATTCAGCGCATCGATAACAAAGTCTCGAGATCAAAAATTTATTTCTGTTTCAATCAAAACCTTTAAAAAAATTGATAATACTTTTTTCCAACTTGTAAGTTTTACCATAGATAAAAAAAGTACTCTTTTAAAAAATATTTCAACCTTGGAGCCGAATTTAAATACTGAAAGTATTTTACAGAACGGAGAATGGTATAAAATAAAATTATCTAAAACAGGAATCTATAAAATAGATTATAATTTTTTAAAATCCTTAGGAATAAATGTTAATTCAATAAATCCAAAAACCATACGAATTTTTGGTAATGGGGGTAAAATGTTACCTGAGCCGACTTCTGATTTTCGATATGAAAATTTAAAAGAGAATGCAATCTATGTTTCCGGCGAAGAGGATGGAGCTTTTAATGCCGATGATTATATTTTATTTTATGGACAAGGCCCTGACTATTGGATAAGAGAATCAACCATTAAACACAAAAAAAACATCTATGAAGATTATGCATACTATTTTATTAATATAAATCAATCCCCCGGAAAAAGAATTTCAACAATAGCTTATAAGACTCCTAATGACAAAATTTATACAGAATACGATGACCATCAATTTTATGAAGAAGATTTATACAATTTAAATCAAGTAGGAAAAATTTGGGTGGGAGAAAATTTAAGTATAAAAAATAATAAAGTAGTTGATTTTACAGTACACGATTTGGTTTCTGCTTCAAATATAACCTGTAATTACTCATGGGTTTCAAGAAATGCAACCAATGGAAAGTTAATCGTCTTATTCAATGATACCCCTTTATATTCGACTATTCTACAGCCGCTAAGTACTGAACTTGATTTTGCAATCGGTAAGCAAACGAAAACCTTTACTTCCAATAAAAATCAATTAAAATTTACTTTAGAATTTGATAATTCTTCCAATCCATCAGCTGAACTATATCCTGATTATTTGGAGGTTATTTTTAAGCAAAAACTTAAATTTAATGGAAGCCAAATGAATTTTAGGACATTTGATGTTATTGAAAACGGGAAAATATACGGATTTAATTTTTCTCCTTCGGAAGCGTTTGAAGTTTGGGATGTTTCAGATATCGTAAATGCAAAAAAATTAGAAAGGGCAACAGACACTTATAATTTTTCTTATCAATTTTCCTCTATTGTTTTCAAAAATGAAATGGTTGCATTCAAACATGCTGCAGCTTACATACCAACTGCAGTTGGAAAAATTTCAAATCAAGCTTTACATTCAATCTCCAATCCAGATTATATTATAATAACAATTCCTGAATTTGTCTCACAAGCAAATCGCATAAAAAATCTACATCAAACTAATAACAATCTCAAAGTAGAAGTTGTGACCGTAAATCAAATTTATAATGAATTTAGTTCCGGAGGACAGGATTTAACTGCAATAAGAGATTTTTTAAGATATTTATACAAAAAAGATAATCAAAAATTAAAGTATGTATTGCTCTTGGGAGCCAGTTCGTATGATCTGAAAAATAAAACCGGAAAAGGATATAATCTCATTCCTACTTATCATAGTTATGAAAGTTCAGGCATAAACTATTCATATGCAACGGATGATTATATTACCATTTTGGATGATAACGAAGCGAAAATGATCGATGAAAATGCTAATCTCTCTTCATCTCAACTTGATATTGCAGTGGGAAGAATGATCGCAAAAGATTTAGATGAAGCAACACTATGCGTAGATAAAAGTGTGAAATATATGAATGGAAATTCTTCACAAGGTTCACCTTTCGGTGACTGGAGATTAAAAACCTCCCTTATCGTTGACATTGATAGTGAAAATAATTTTCATAAAAAAATAGAAGAAACAATCGCCCAAAATATTTTTGAAAAGAGTTTAAAAGAATATACTTTGAGCAAGCTTTATATCGACTCTTATAAAGCAGACTACACCTCTGGGGGAGCCCGATTTCCACAGGTTACTACCGCAATAAAAAATGCTTTTAACAACGGCAATTTAGTAATAAATTATTTTGGGCACGGCGGTCCGCTTTCAATTTCTCAATACAGATTATTTACTAAAGAAGATATTAAAAGTTTGACTAACTTTAATAACGATTTCTCTCGATTACCTTTATTTATTACTATCTCTTGTGATGTATCCATCTGGGATAATCCTACATTAAACTCTTTTGGAGATATGTTATATCTTAAAAAAAATGG
>NZ_JAMBJZ010000074.1:0-10291 GCF_025291155.1 Apibacter sp. | reverse complement strand
CCAACTGAGCTATGGGACCATTGTTATTTTGCGTTTGCAAATATAGGTATATATTTTGTTTCTACAAATTTTAAAGGAAAAAAATAAAGGCTATTTATAAAATAAATAGCCTTTCTATTTCATTTTCAGTTAAATAAAATTTACTTTCCTAAGTAAGATTTTAAAATTTTACTTCTACTAGTATGCTTTAATCTACGTATAGCTTTTTCTTTAATTTGTCTAACTCTTTCTCGGGTAAGGTCAAACGTTTCACCTATTTCTTCTAAAGTCATAGGATGTTGGCCACTTAAACCAAAATATAAACGAATTAAATCAGCTTCCCTCTGAGTTAAAGTGGAAAGAGATCTTTCAATTTCAATTTGAAGAGATTCCAGCATTAACTCTTTATCAGGACTTGGAGATTCTCCTGAACGTAAAACATCATATAAATTAGAATCTTCTCCTTCAACTAAAGGTGCATCCATAGATAAATGACGCCCTGAATTTTTCATAGATTCCTTAATATCATCCTCACTCATATCCAACACCTCACTTAATTCAGCTGCAGAAGGAGCCCTTTCGTGTTCTTGCTCAAGGTGAGCGTATGCTTTATTAATTTTGTTAATAGAACCAATTTTGTTTAAGGGCAGACGTACAATTCTTGATTGTTCTGCTAATGCCTGAAGAATGGATTGACGTATCCACCAAACGGCATAAGAAATGAATTTGAAACCTCGAGTTTCATCAAAACGTTTTGCAGCTTTAATTAGTCCCAGATTTCCTTCATTAATTAAGTCAGGTAAACTAAGCCCTTGATTTTGATATTGCTTAGCCACAGATACAACAAACCTTAGATTTGCTTTAGTTAATTTTTCTAAAGCAACTCTATCACCCGCTTTAATTCGCTGTGCCAAATCAACTTCTTCATCAGCAGTAATCAGATCCACTTTTCCAATTTCTTGTAAATACTTGTCAAGAGATGCAGTTTCTCTGTTTGTTACCTGCTTAGTAATCTTTAATTGTCTCATTTAATAGTAACTATTTTTTATCTTTAAAAAAAGTAGACGAATAAAATTAATTCATCTACGTATTATTTAACCTTTATATTTGTATATACGAAAAATAATACGAAAAGGTTACAATGCTTTTATTAATTTGTTATTATTTGGAATAATCTTGTTAAATTGCAAAGGATAATTAAACTAAAAATTAAAAATTTATCTTGAATGATAACCTTAATTCAACTGCAATATGTATTAACTGTTGCTGAGTATAAGAATTTTACGATCGCAGCAGAAAAAGCTTTCGTAAGTCAGCCCACTCTGAGTATGCAGATTCAAAAGCTTGAAAAAACATTAAGAGTTGAGCTTTTTGATAGGACAACAAATCCTATAAAAATTACTCCCATAGGAAAAAAAATTGTAGAACAGGCTAAAATTATTTTATCTGAAGCAAGTAAATTATCTCAAATTGTTGAGGAAGATAAAAAAAGTATGAATGGAACGGTTGTAATAGGGATTATTCCTACAATAACACCTACCTTAGTGCCTCTTTTTTATAAAACATTCAAGAATAAATATCCGGAATCCGATCTCGTAATTAAAGAGTTAAAAACAGAAGATATTATAAAAGGAATTAAAAAAGGAAATTTGGATTTCGGAATTGCAAGTTCGCCTATACATGATAATCAGATTATAGAAAAACCTATATATAAAGAACCTTTAGTTGCTTATGTTTCATCAGGAGATATAACCTTGTCTAAAAAAACAGTGTTAAGTGTTGATGATTTAGATTTTAATTATCTTCTAATGTTGGAAGAAGGGCATTGTTTCAGAGATGTAGTTTTAGACCTCTGTAAATATAGAGATACAATTAACTCAAATATAAAATTGGAGGGAGGAAGCTTTACCACACTTATAAATCTTGTGAATGAAGGTTTTGGATTTACTATTCTACCTTTAATGGAGTCAGAAAATTTATCGGATGAAGAAAAGAAAAATATAAGATACTTTTTTTCTTCGCCATCTAGAGAAATCTCATTAATTTATTCAACCAATCAAATTAGAACGACTTTTGCAGATAAGTTTGTTGATTTAATAAAAAGTATTTTAAGAGGAAAATTATTTTTAGAGGATAAGATAGAGAACAAACCGCAAATAAAGGTTATATAAAACCATTGACTAATTAAAATGTTCTTTAAAACTAGACTTAATATCGATATAAGTAAAATACTAAGGAAAAATTAATAATTTGGCTCAGATTTAAAATTTTAAAAGCTAAAAACCATTATATAGTTAAAATTAATATTTATAAGCATATGATTGAAACAGATATTTTAATAATAGGAGCAGGTCCGACAGGGCTTTTTGCAGTATTTGAAGCTGGGTTATTGAAATTAAGATGTCATATTATAGATGCTCTTCCAAGCATTGGAGGACAATTAAAAGAAATATACCCCAAAAAGCCAATATTTGATATTCCCGGATATCCTTCAGTTCAAGCAGATGAATTAGTTAAAAATTTATTTGAACAAATCAAACAGTTTCAGCCAGGATTTACCTTGAATGAAACAGCAAAAACTATAGATAAGCAGGCCGATGGAACTTTTATTGTTACCACAGATAAAGGTACCCAACATCATGCTAAAGCGGTTGCTATTGCAGCTGGGTTAGGAAGCTTTGAGCCCAGAAAGCCTTTGATAGATAATATAACAGATTTTGAAGAAAAAGGAGTTGAATATTTTGTAAAAGAGCCGGAAAAATATAAAGATAAAAAAATATTGATCGCCGGAGGAGGAGATTCAGCTCTTGATTGGACAATATTTTTAGCGGATATAGCTAAAGAACTTACTTTAGTTCATCGAAGGAATGAATTTAGAGGTGCATTAGATTCAGTGGAAAAAGTACAATTATTAAAGAATCAAGGTAAAGTAAATTTAATTACTCCGGCAGAAGTTGTAGGAATTAAAGGAAACGGAAAAGTAGAATCATTGGTGATTGAAAAAGAAGGGCAAACTTTCGATAAAGAAGTAGATTATTTTATACCCTTATTTGGCTTGACCCCAAAATTAGGCCCAATAGCTGATTGGGGATTGGAAATAGAAAAAAATGCGATCAAGGTAAACAATGCATTAGATTATCAAACAAATATTGAAGGAATTTATGCAATTGGGGATATAAATATTTATCCGAATAAATTGAAATTAATTTTATGTGGTTTCCATGAAGCAACGTTGATGTGTCAAAGTATTTATAATAAAATATATCCGGATCGTAAATACGTTTTAAAATATACTACCGTTGGTGGCGTGCAAGGATTTGACGGAACTGTAAGAGAAGCAGAAAAGCCAGTAGTAAAATCAATTCAATAAAAATTCATAGTTATTATTATGTCAGATATTACAATAACTATCACCGATAGAGAAGGTAAAAAACACATAGTGTCGGCCCCTACCGATATGTCTATGAGTTTAATGGAATTAATTCGAGCATATGAATTGGTGCCAGAAGGAACTATAGGTATTTGCGGTGGAATGGCCATGTGTGCCTCTTGCCAAATATATATAATAAGCAAGAATGTTCCTTTGCCCGAAAAAGGAGACGAAGAAGAGGCTATGCTTTCAGAAGCCTTTAATGTTAAAGATAATAGTCGTTTAGGGTGTCAAATTCCTATAACCAATGAACTTAATGGATTAGAATTTCAAATCGCTCCATTTCATTGATGCGAATATTTTATAGTTGTAAATGATTGAAGAAATTATTGAGCTAAAACCTTTTTTAGATGAAAAGGTAGAGAAATATAATACTAAGCAATTTATAGAAACAGATCCCATACAGATTCCTCACCTATTTCAAAAAAAAGAGGATATTGAAATATCAGGTTTCCTAACCGCGATTATTGCATGGGGAAATAGAAAATCTATCATTAAGAATGCGCATAAAATAATGCAATACTTAGATTATTCTCCCTATGATTTCATAATTAATCATACCTCCCAGGATTTAAAAAAAATTGAAGGCAGTGTTCATAGAACTTTTAATTCTACGGATCTACTTTTTTTTATTAAATCGCTGCAAAATATTTATAAATATCATGATGGACTAGAAAATGTATTTTCAGCCACAAAAGAAGAAGAAAATACATATTTTTTGATAGAAAGATTTAGAGTAATATTTTTTGAAATTGAACACTTGGAAAGAACCAGAAAGCATATAAGCAGTCCTTCAAAAAACTCATCAGCAAAAAGAATAAATATGTTTCTAAGATGGATGGTACGGAAAGATTCAAATCATGTTGATTTTGGTTTATGGAACAAGATTTTGCCATCCCAATTAGTTTGTCCTCTGGATGTTCATTCGGGTAACGTTGCACGATCCTTAAAATTATTGAATAGAAATCAGAATGATTGGAAATCTGTATCTTATCTTATGAAAAATTTAAAAATATTAGATGCAAACGATCCTGTTAAATATGATTTTGCATTGTTTGGATTAGGCGTTTTTGAAGGTTTCAATCAATAAGTTGACAGAGCGATAACAATAATGGCTACTAATGCCAGAACCAGTCCTACATAATTCAACGAATTCATTTTTTCTTTAAAAACAATAATTCCAACTAAACTTCCCAATAGGATTACCCCTAAATTCATAGAAGCAAAAACTATCGATGGATTATTTTTGAAAACTTGATGTGCTTTTAAATAAAAATAAACATTTCCAAAGTTAAAAATTCCTAAAGTTAATCCCCATAAAACATCTTTAAAAGTATATTTTATTTTCTGTGCAAAAGTAATGCAGCTACCTACCACAAATGAGCCTAAAAATATAAATAAGGTAGATGTGGTAAAATCAAATTCCTTATTTACAGCAATTAATTTATATAAAATATTAATAATACCCAGACCAAAAAAGATGAGAACAAGTAGATATAATTTATTAGAAGGGAAAGTATTATCTCCTTTTTTAGCGTAGAAAATAAATATTATAGAGATAAAACCAATGATTAATCCAATTATTTTATGAAGATTATAAGACTCTTTAAAAAATATAAAAGAAGCTGTAACTGTAATTAACAAGGACATTCTTTGAGCAATGTCAGTTCGTGCTATACCCGTATATTTAATGGAAGCAGCAATTAACATAAAAACAACAGGCATTAAAATGCTCATGGCTAAATATATAATCCAAGGCGCAGAAGAATAATTTAAAGAGGCAAGGTTCGGTTTAAAAAGTAAATAACAAAATAATGCAGAAAATAAATAATTGTAAGTAATAATGAGTGTAGCCCCTTTTGGATTTGAACTTTTATTATAAAATTTTAATAATACAGCTACAATAATATTGAAAAAAATACTAATTATAATTTCTTTCATAATTTTTAAAATTTATCAAAAATACGATTCTAAATTAGATTTTTCTCTAAAATGGTTAATAATAACTTAATTTAATTAATAATCTTATATTAAATAAAAAGTTAACTAATGTATTATGTGTGTTTACTTTATTTTTAACTGAAAGTCAATAGTATAGCTCGAAAATACTTCAAATTAATATTAATTAGTTTTCATAAAAAAATAAAATTAAAATACGAAATCCTTTATGAATTTTAACAAAAAAATTTTAGATTTACATTCTTTTTACTAAAATATATATATGAATTTACAAGATTTAGACCAGAATTGGATTGAACAATTTGACAAGCCATTGGTAATAGCAGGACCTTGCAGCGCTGAAAGTGAAAAGCAAATGATGGAAATAGCAGAAAGAATGGATCGAAATTATATGCAAGTGTTCCGAGCAGGGATATGGAAGCCTCGTACAAAACCCGGAAGTTTTGAAGGAGTGGGAGCTATTGGTCTTAATTGGCTAAGAAAAATAAAGGAGGAATTCAAAATGCCTGTGGCAACAGAGGTAGCTAATGCTTCTCATGCAAAATTAGCCTTGGAGTTTGATATAGATTATCTTTGGATTGGAGCAAGATCTACAGTAAATCCATTTACCATTCAAGAAATTGCAGAATCTTTAAGAGATACTGATAAAATTGTTTTGGTTAAAAATCCGGTAAATCCTGATCTAGACTTATGGATTGGAGCATTAGAAAGGCTTGCTGCTCAAGGAATAAAAAAAATAGGTGTTATTCATCGAGGTTTTTCCTCTCATAACAAATCCAAATATAGAAATAATCCGCAATGGCAAATAGCCCTGGAACTTAAAGATCGTTTTCCTAATATTCCAATTATTGGAGACCCCTCTCACATAACAGGAAGAAGAGATTTAATCGCTGAAGTTGCCCAACAAGCGTTTAATTTAGAATATAACGGGCTTATGGTTGAAGTGCATAATAACCCTGACGAAGCTTGGAGCGATGCAAAACAGCAAATTACACCGGAAGCATTAAAAGATATTTTGGTTGATATTACCCTACGTAAAAAGAATGATAGTTCAGATGCTTTTTCAACAAAATTAAACAGATTCAGAGGAGAAATCGATGAGCTAGATAACCAATTGTTAGGATTATTAGCTGCGCGAATGGAAGTAGCTAAAAAAATAGGAACGTTAAAAAAAGAACATAATGTAGCCATTTTTCAACCGGACAGATGGAACGTATTAAAAAAATTAGCTATACGCAATGGAGAAAGAATGGGATTATCTGAAGATTTTTTAGAACATCTATTAGTTTCCATTCATAAAGAATCTGTGGAGTTGCAAAATAAAATCATGGAAGAATAACAATATATACAAGAGAATAAGTTATAATGCATCATCTTAATTATGATGCATTTTTTATATTTTTGAATAATGAATGAAGCTATAATACTCAAATCCACGGGAAGTTGGTATCAATTAAAAGACATAAATACAGGGAAAATTTATGATGCTCGCATTCGTGGTAAATTTAAGAAAGAAAAAATTAGAAATACTAACCCATTGGCAGTAGGAGATAGGGTACATTATGAGCTCGAGGATAATAATATTGCTTGGATTACAAAAATAAATACAAGAAAAAATTATATCATACGTAAATCAGTTAATTTATCTAAAGAAACGCATATTATAGCTTCCAATATAGATTTAGCCTGTATAATATTTACCTTAAAATATCCCCAGACTTCACTCGGTTTTCTAAATAGATGCTTGATTACTTGCGAGGCCTATCAAATTCCTACTTTAATTGTATTTAATAAAATAGATTTATTATCTGAAGAGGATGTAAAAGAATTGAATGAAGTTGAAAATATATATCATTCTATCGGATATGAAACTTTACGAATATCTGCTGTGAATAAAATAAATATGGCAGAATTAAAAGAAAGGATCGTAAATAAAATTACAGTATTTTTAGGACATTCAGGTAGCGGAAAATCATCCACAATTAATGCATTACAAGAAAACTTAGATCTAAAAATAGCAACTATATCCAATTATAATGAAAAAGGCAAGCATACCACTACATTTGCCCAAATGTATGATTGGGATTTTGGAGGGAGTATTATTGATATTCCCGGAATAAAAGAATTTGAATTAGTAGACATTCATAAAGAGGAATTACAAGATTATTTTCCTGAAATTTTACGTGAAAAGCATTCTTGTAAATATAATAATTGTATACATGTTAATGAACCTCAATGTGCAGTAATAGATGCTGTGAAGAATGGTAAAATATCTGAAAAAAGGTATGCACATTATTTAAAATTAATTGAAGAATTAAAAAGCTAAAATCTTTTAATATTTTTGTATTAATAAATAATAAATTCGTTGGTTAATTTAATTAATAAAAAATAAAAAAGTCGGATTTTTTTAAATCCGACTTTTTTATATGCTGAATATAATTTTACTTAATTTACACCACCACCTAAGGCTTTATATAAATTAATAGATGCTTGTAATTGTTGAAGTTTATCATTTACTTGATTTAGCCTAGCGCTTAATAAGTCTCTTTCTGCATTTAACACTTCTGTATAATTTGCATCACTGTAAAGAAGTAATTGTTTGGTATAGTCTACTGATTTAACCAATGAATTTATCTGCAAACCCCTGTCATAATCTTTACTTTTTGCTTTTTCATATGCAAATAAAGCATTAGACACTTCTACACTTGAATTTAAGACAGAATTCTTAAAATTAAGTAATGCCTCTTCTTGTTGAGCTTGTCTCATTCTCAACTGGCTTTTTAATTTTCCTTGATTAAATATAGGTTGGGTTAAACCTCCTACAACTCCGGCAAAAAGGTTAGAGTGATCAAAGAAATTATCTAAATTCTTTAAGGTAGAATATCCTGCATTACCGGTAATTGTTAAAGAAGGATATAATGAAGCTTTAGCCACATTGGTATTTTCAAAAGCAGCACGATAAGCATATTCATACATCATGACATCAGGTCTTTTGGACAATAGTTGAGCTGGTATTCCATAGTTAAATTGAGTAGGAACGGTTTGTTGTGCCATGGTTGATCTTTGTATCGGTCCCGGAGTTCTTCCCAATAAATAACAGATAGTGTTTTCCATGGTTTTAATATTCTTTTCCAAGTCTGGAACACTAACTTGGGTAGCATATAATAAAGCCCTGCTTTGTTCTACTGCTGCCCCAGTTACAATATTAGCTTCCTTAAGGTCCTCCATTGTTTTAACATTATCTTCCAATAATTTTATAGTACTTAAGGTTATATTCAATTGCTCATCTAAGGCAATAAGAGAATAATAATTGTTCGCAATATTTGCAACCAAAGAAGTTTGAACTACTCTCTTATATGCATCACTTTGAAGGTAAGAAGCTAATGCAGATCTTTTTGCACTAGTAATTTTCCCCCAAATATCCAGTTCCCAACTTGCGGATGCTCCTAATTGAAATACTTCAGAGTGGGTTTTAACACCATTTCCTTGGACAGTATTTAACTTGCTGTTCGAATAGGAGGCATCAGCATTCAATGTTGGCAAATAACCTAATTTGGCTGAGCGAAGTGCAGCTTCAGATTGTTTTATCCTAGCAACAGCTATTTGTAAATCATAACTATTCTGAATACCCTCATTAATTAAACTTTGCAAATTTTCATCTTTAAAGTAATCTTTCCAAGGGATATCAGCGATCGTAGTGCTATCTTTGATAGGCATATCCCTATACAGGCTATTATCAGTTATCTGAGGTCTTTCATATTTAGCGGTAATACATGATGAAAATACTACTGTAAATAATAATAGGGATGTATATTGAATCGGTCGAATTTTCATTCTTAATTCTTTTATTTTGTTATACTTATTCATCATCATCATCATTTTCATTATTTTGTTCTCTTAAAACTACAGAAGGTTTATGAGTAGCCTTTTCTTGTAATGATTGGAATACAGCGAATAACATAGGCGTTACTACTAAACCAACAACAGTACCAATTAACATACCTCCAATAGCAGCTGTACCGATAGAACGGTTACCAACAGCACCTGCACCAGTTGCAACCATTAATGGCAATAATCCGAAGATAAATGCAAATGAAGTCATTAAAATTGGTCGTAGACGAGCAACAGCACCTTCAATCGCAGAATCAATAATACTCATACCGTGTTCTCTTCTCTGTACTGCATATTCTACAATCAGAATTGAGTTCTTTGCTAATAAACCTATAAGCATAATCAAACTTATCTGTAAGTAGATATTATTGGTTATTCCGAATAATTGAGCGAATAAGAAAGCTCCTGCTAATCCGATAGGTAATGATATGATAATCGCTAACGGTAATATATAGCTTTCGTATAATGCAGCTAATAAGAAATAAACAAATATTAAACACAATAAGAATATATAAACAGTTTGAGATCCACTATTATTAACTTGTTCTCTTGTCATTCCGGAATATTCAAATGAATACCCTTGAGGAAGAGTTTGTTTAGCTACCTCTTCAATAGCTCTAACAGCATCACCTGCACTGTAACCTGCATTAGGTTGTCCATTTACAGGGATGGATTGGTAAAGGTTAAAACGTTGTAGTGATTGTGGACCGTAAACTCTTGTTAAAGTTATAAATGCGGAAATAGGTGCCATTTCACCATTGTTATTTCTTACAAACATTCCATTTAGATCTTCTACATTTTTTCTATATTTCGGATCCGCTTGAATCATCACTTTATATTGCTTACCGAACTCGTTATAGTTGGAAGAATAAATTCCACCAATATATCCTTGTAAAGTAGTTAAAATATCTGTTACAGCTAAACCAGCTTGTTTAACTTTAGCTACATTTACGTCAATTCGATATTGAGGATAGTTAGGGTTAAATGAAGTAGTTGCATACATAATTTCAGGACGTTGATTCAAAGCTCCTA
>NZ_JAMBJZ010000073.1:0-10814 GCF_025291155.1 Apibacter sp. | reverse complement strand
ATAGATTATTTTTAATGATTTTTATGGCAATAAATTTGTGGTATTTTAAGTTTTCATTAACTACACAAATTAATATGATTATAAAAGATATGACCATAAAAAAAGAAAATAAATATAATAATCAAACAAAAATTCTTAAAAATTGCAAAATAATCCGAGATAAACATACTAAATCAGCCTATTTAAGTATAAATATTTCAGGAGAATGGAATTTATATGCAGGTGATACCATAGAAACTATCAATATTAAAAAACCTATTGCTCAAGGTAAAGATTACGGAACCTATCCCCTATATGTACTTCCCTCAAAAAGAAGTTATTTTAAATTAGAGACCGCATTAGGTTCAGTCATATTTGCTGAAACTCATCTTCCAATGGAAGGCGGTTATAATTTTAGAGACCTGGGAGGATTGGAATCTAAAAATGGTAAACATATAAAATGGGGGAAATTATTCAGAACCGACGACCTCTATAATCTAACAAATGCAGATTTAACTTATTTATCCAGCATACCGATATCCACCATTATAGATTTCAGGTGTAAAGATGAATATAGTATACTACCCGACAGAATTCCTGAGCAGGTTAAAAATCATTATTACATAAGCATTGAGCCCGGACGTTTAAAGGCTTATGCAAAAAGTAAACAAACCAGTAAAGAAAATGTTATCGATGCTATGAAGCATTTGTATAAGTTATTGGTAACTGAAGATGAATATATTAATGCTTACGAAAAATTCTTTACACATTTGCAAGACCATGAACAATTGCCTATTCTCTTTCATTGTTCGGCAGGTAAAGATCGAACTGGATTAGCTACGGCTCTACTTCTTTATGCTCTTGATATTCCTAAAGAAACAATTATAGAAGACTATTTAGTTTCGAACATATATCTTGCGGATAAATATCAACCCTTAATTGAAGAAAATCCTTCTAATGAATTTCTATATACCGTTATACCGGAATATTTAGAAAATGCTTTGAGCGAAATTGAAAAAAATTACGGTACGATTACTAATTTCTTAATTAAGAAAATAAATGCAGATATAGATAAGCTTAGAGAAATGTTTTTATATTAAAAGAGTTAGAAATACTAATTACAATAACCATTTGTATTTAAATCTGACGAACATATACCAGAATACTTTTAAATAGTTCAAATTATATAAATTGATTAACAATTTATATAATTTGAACTATTTTCTAATTTGATAAGTTTGTTTTTTGTAAACGAACAGCGTTTAATATAGCCAATAATGCTACGCCCACATCTGCAAAAACTGCTTCTAATAAATGAATATCTCCAAAAACTCCTAAGATCATTACTATAATTTTTATACCAAAAGCTAATATTACATTTTGCCATACCACATGTTTAGTTGCTCTTCCTATTTTAACAGCTATAGGAATTTTAGAAGTTTTATCATCTTGTATAATCACATCCGCTACCTCTATAGTTGCGTCACTACCCAGACCGCCCATAGCTATTCCCACATCACTTAATGCAATAACAGGAGCATTGTTAAAACCATCTCCTACAAAAGCTACTTTACCTTTACTAGCAGCCTTTATTTCTTTCATCTTAGAAACTTTATCCTCTGGAAGCAAATCACCATACGCTCGATCAATACCTACTTCTTTTGCTACCTTTTGAACAATTGAATTTTTATCACCACTAAGAATGGTGGTATCAATACCTAAAGTATGAATATTTTTAATATCCTTCGAAGCTCCGGGCTTCAATTGATCTGCTATTTCCAAATAACCGGCAAATACCTTGTTGACTGCTACCAAAACAACAGTATTGACAACCTCCTTTATTTCAGCCCCATAGGAAATATTATAGGCATCCATTAATTTAAAATTACCTACCAAAATATCCTTACCTTCGATTTCAACTTTAATTCCTTTGCCCGGAATATCTTCCATAGATGTTATTTGAGAAATATCCGGTTTTACCCCAACATATTCAAGTACAGCTGCAGCTATGGGATGGTTACTGTGAGATTCAGCTAAATTTATCCATTGTAAAAGTTGAGTTTGATCAAATCCCGGTTCTATATGCATCCTCTCTACTGAAAAATTTCCCTGAGTTAATGTCCCGGTCTTATCAAACACAACCTGCTTAATTTCCGCCAAAATATCTAAAAAATTAGATCCTTTTACCAATATTCCGTTTCTCGATGCTAATCCAATTCCTCCGAAATAACCTAAGGGTATTGAAATAACCAAAGCACAAGGACAGGAAATAACTAAAAAGATAAGTGAGCGATATAACCAAGTTTCATAATCATAGTTTTTGGTAAAAAAATAAGGAAGCACAAATACCATTAAGGATATAAAAAAAACAACAGGTGTATAAATTTTAGCAAACTTCCTAATAAACAATTCCGTTTTTGCTTTTTGACCTGTCGCATTTTGTACTAAATCCAATATTTTAGATAACTTGCTATCGAAATAAGGAGTTGTAACTTTGATTTGTGAAGAAGAAGTCAAATTTATCATTCCCGCTAAAATAACATCTCCTTTTTCTTTAACTTGTGGAGCACTCTCTCCGGTTAGTGCAGACGTATTAAAAGTCGATGACGAAGAAAGTAATTCACCATCTAACGCTACTTTTTCTCCAGGTTTTAATTGAATAATTTCGCCTACGTGTACTTCCGTTGCTTTAACAACTTTGGTATTATTATTTTCTATCACTGTTGCTACATCAGGCCTTTGATCCAATAAGGAATTTATATTCCTTTTTGCTTTAGCCACTGCTAAAGATTGGAAATTTTCTCCTATTGAATAAAATAACATGACCGCTACAGCTTCCGGATATTCACCAATATAAAATGCGCCTACTGAAGCTAAAAACATTAAAGATAATTCATTAAAAAAATCCTTATGTTTAAATTCCTCTAGCATTTCTTTGCACACAGGATACCCCACAGGAAGGTATGCTACTATATACCATCCAAGCCTGAACCAAGATTTAAAAAAAGAAAAATGCAATGAATCAAAAATAAGAGCAGTAATTAAGAAAACAGCACAAATAATCGCGGGTAAAAATAATTGGTAAATATTTGTATCGTAATTGATATCATGGTCGTGATTATGGTCGTGATTATGTTCATGGTTATTTTCTCCGTGCCCATGAGAACTTTTATTATTCTTATCATCTGAATGACAAGCACAACTAGGCTTATTGGTAGTCATAATTATCTTTTTTAGATTATACTACAAAAATAATTTCTCTTATTTGCAATCTGATTGCAAAGTAATATTTATAAATGATAAAAATAAAATATTATTCATATAATTTTATTTGAATAAATTTTATTTTGATGTTATATTAGCAACTAATAAATGATTTTTTTCTTATATCTATTTATATAATGCCTGTTACCCAAAGATCATTACACGGGAAATAAATTTACACTTTCAAAGAGAACCTATGTTAATAAAATCTAAAATTAGATTCTTTTAATTTATATATTACCCTAAACTATATCTATAATTTTTAAATTTGCAGAAATCAAAATCATTCGAAAATGAATAAAGAAGAAATTTTATTTCAATTAAATGCATCTTCTTCTGATACCTTAATGCAAACATTAGGTATCGTTTATACAGATTTTACAGGAGACACTCTTACCGCTGAAATGGACGTAACTTCTACAGTACATCAACCTATGAGGTTTTTACATGGAGGAGCTTCTTTAGCTATGGCTGAAACCGTAGGTTCTTTTTTATCGATAACTACCGTAAATATTTCGGAATACCATGTTTTTGGTACCCAAGTTAACGGATACCATCTAAAATCTGTAAAAAATGGTAAATTAACTGCAACTGCAAAATTTATTAATAAAGGTAAAACCTCACATATAGTTGAAATTTCCATCTATTGTACTGATGAGAATGGAAATACTTTTAAAAACTGTCATGTAACAATGACTAACCGAATTGTTCCAAAAAATAATTTTGCGTAATGTTATTTGAAATGGTAATTAATTGCATTGAAAAGAATATTCCTTTTGCCTTTATACGATTACCCAATAATAAACATATATATTTTATTAAAGAGGATAATAAAGGAATACGCAGCTATTCCTTTGTATCTTTTGATACTACAAAAAAATATTCTTTTCAATTTACTGAATTTATAGAATTAAAAGACCTTAGGATTAATAATAAATATGTACTGCCTTTAACTAGAAAAGAAAATACAAAAGTTATTTCTGAGAACAATTATTTAAAACTGCTTCGAAAAACAATTAATTATATTGAAAACAAACAGACGGAAAAAATAGTTATTTCTAGGGAAAAATGGATTGATAAAGATTCTATAGACCCAATTAATTCCTTTTCATATTTATGTGAAAAGTATCCCAATTCTTTTTGTCATTTAAGTTATTGGAATGAAAAAGAAATATGGTTGGGTGCCACTCCTGAGGTTTTAGGATCTTATGAAAATTCTCAATTTACTACCATGGCATTAGCTGGTACCCTGCCCGATAATAATTCTGCTCAATGGGAACAAAAAGAAATTAACGAACAAAAATATGTGACAGATTACATTTATGAAAAAATAAAAAAATATGTTCCCGGCCTTTCATTAAAAGGTCCTGAAACATTGCATTTGGGACATGTAAAACATTTAATAACTTACTTATCTGTACACTTAAAAAATACTACTCAATTATCTGAATTAATTCATTCCTTACATCCTACTCCAGCAGTTTGTGGAATTCCATTGGAGAGTAGTAGGAATTACATTTTAAAAAATGAAGGATACAATCGTGATTTTTATGCCGGCTATATAGGTTTGGAAACCCCTGATTTCGACAAGTATTTTGTAAATTTGCGCTGTGCAAGGCTTTATAATAACGGGGCTTTACTTTTTGTGGGAGGAGGGATAACCGCCCAAAGCAATCCTCAAAAAGAATGGACTGAAACAGAATTAAAAGCTAAATTTATTGGTGAAAGTCTATAAACAAATATAAATTATTTTATTAAAATAAACTTAATTGGTTTATATCAATTTTATTTGTTTTAGATTTCGTTTCTTTTTTAATATTTTTTGTAATACTTGCCCCATTTTCAACGGCATCTCCATAGATGGTTTTGCCACCGTATTTCCAGGAATTATTCCTTTCATTTTCAATCCATTCCTCAAAATTATTATTAGGAATAAAATCTTTTTCTATCTCCATAGAAACTTTAGATAGATTTTTCAGTACTTGTAATTTATCATTTTCACCCAATTTAGATTGATTAATAGCCTTGTTGAATATTTCTATAGTTTCATCATATATTTTCGTAGGAACCGGAAAAGGATGACCATCTTTTCCTCCATGTGCAAAAGAAAATCGTGCCGGGTCAGAAAATCTTGAAGGAGTACCATGTATAACTTCGCTAACCAATGTCAAAGATTGCAAAGTTCTCGGCCCCACTCCTTGCAAGAGTAATAGAGATTCAACATCCTTTACTTCTGTTTCATGAGCAAGTACTAAAGCTGCTCCGAGTCTTTTCAAATTAATATCGCTTGCACAAACTTCATGATGATTGGGCATAATTAAATTAATTTCTTTCATGACCTTATCCGGATTTTCTTTAGTTAATCCTATAATGCCCTGCTTAGTCGCTTGTGCTTGTTGATCGGTTAAATTTAAAATTTCTCCTTTATTTTTTCCGTAAATAAACGAATGAGGAGTTTCTGTAAAGGATTTCACGGAGGACGACAACCAATGGTATCTTCTTGCCATCCTTTCATTACTATTCATTCCTTGTTGAATGACGGCCCAATCCCCTTCATCGGTAACAATAAAAGAATGTAAATATAGCTGGAAACCGTCTTGTACGGCACAATTATCAACCTTAGCCACCAACTTGCTTTTCTTAACAAGATCGTTACCATCTAATCCTGTTTTATTTGCGATTTGTAACAATTCTATAGGAGTATTACTAGATGATTTTCCTCTTCCTCCACAAACATAAATCCCTAGTTCAAGGGATCTTTGATTGATTGCTTTCTTTAGAGCATTCATTACTGATGTTGTTATCCCCGAAGAATGCCAATCCATTCCTAATACGCAACCTAGAGATTGAAACCAAAATGGATCACTAATTTTTTGCAACAACATCTTCTTACCGTATTCTTGAACAATTGCCTCTACAATTGCACCTCCTAATAAACTCATCCTTTTAGCTAACCAGGCAGGTACTGTACCGTAATGTAAAGGCAAATCTGCATATCCCTTCTTCATAGAATAAAGATAGTGAAAAATAATTATTTCCCTGAAAATAGTTTATATCTAAAAATTGTGGTACAATTAAATAAATTAATTTTTAACTGGAACACATTTTAACTAAGAGTTTTTCTGCAATAATATTACTTAAAACTTCTTCCCTATTTTGTCCAACAACAGATATGGTAATGCTTCCGTCAAATTCTTCAATCGACTTAATTTTAAATTTAATACCTAAATTAAAATTTTTAGAATTCAAATACTTTAAAAAATCTTTTGAACTATGGATAATAGCCGACAATTCTACCGTGTCTCCAATATTATATTCGCTTAGCTTTTTAAAGCTTACCCATTCTATATTTCCTTCCTTATCCGGTATAGGTGAACCATGAGGATCAAATTTAGGATAATCTAAAAGTTCGTCCATTTTATTAAAAAACTTTTCGGAATGTATATGCTCTACTTGTTCGGCAATTTCATGAACATCTTCCCAGCTAAATCCCATTTTCTCTACCAAATACATTTCTGTTAATCGGTGTTTTCTCAAAATAAGTGCAGCCTCTTTTTTTCCTTTTTCTGTAAGCCTAATCGGTTTATAGCTCTGATAATATACCAATCCTTTAGTATAAAATTTTTTCATCATGCTATTCACGGTAGGCATTTTTATCTCTAAGGATTGACTTAATGCCAAAGTAGATACCTCTCCCTCTTCATCAGACAGGTTATATAAAGCCTTTAGATAATTTTCTTCGATAGATGAAAACATATACAAATATATTAAAATATTCATTTCTTGAAATTAAATAATCTAATTGCTAAAAATATAATAGTAAAATAAATTTGTTAGACTAGTCTAATTTTTTATATTTGCTGATCTAAAAAATTAAATATTATGAAAAGAGGTTTAACTATATTGCTTATATTATCCATAGGATCTTTATATTCTCAAGGGGTTAAAGACTCACTTAATAACAATAAAGAAAAAACAGTTGGAGAAGTAGTAATTACTGGAACAATGAAAGAGGTGAGAAAATCTGACAGTCCTGTTCCAGTTGAAATTATTACGCCAAAATTATTTCAAAAAAACCCTACTCCTAGCCTTTTTGATGCTGTCGGAATGGTTAACGGGGTTAAGCCTCAAATCAATTGTAGTGTATGTAATACGGGAGATATCCATATAAATGGTATGGAAGGACCTTATACCATGATTTTAATTGATGGTATGCCAATAGTAAGCGGTCTATCTACAGTATATGGTCTCAGCGGGATACCGAATAGTCTAGTAGAAAGAATAGAAATTGTTAAAGGTCCGGCTTCTTCTTTATACGGATCCGAAGCAATGGGAGGTATTATAAATGTAATTACTAAAAATCCTCAAAGAGCGCCCAAATTTGCAGCAGATATTTTCAGTACTAGCTGGGGAGAACTTAGTACCGATTTATCATTAAAATTCAATGCCGGTAAAAAAATAACTAGCTTATTAGGAGTAAATCATTTTTATTACGATAACCCTATTGATGACAATCACGATGGTTTTACCGATTTAACGGTGCAAAATAGAATTTCGGTATTTAATAAATGGAATTTCAAAAGAGATCAAAACAGAGTAGCCAGTATAGGTTTACGCTGGGTTAATGAAGATCGATGGGGAGGCGAAATGAATTGGAGCAAAAAATACCGTGGTAGTGATGAGGTATATGGAGAAAGCATCTATACCAAGCGAGCAGAAGTAATCGGATTATACCAATTACCTTTCGAGGAAAAGATATATACACAATTTTCTTACAATTGGCACGATCAAAATTCATGGTATGGAGATACTCCTTACATGGCCACCCAACAAGTTGGATTTATTCAAAGCTACTGGGACAAGTCCATAAAAAATCATAATATCTTAATGGGAGCCTCTTTTCGATATACTTATTATGATGACAATACACCTGCTACCGCTTCTGCAGACGGTTTAAAAAATAAACCTTCAAAAACCCCACTACCTGGAGTATTTTTACAGGATGAATGGAAAATTAACGAGATGAATAAGTTGTTGTTGGGATATAGATACGACAATGACAAGCATCACGGAAATGTTCATTCTCCAAGAGTTGCTTACAAATTTTCTCCTAACTCAACGAATACTTTGAGAGCCAGTTTCGGTACAGGGTTTAGAGTGGTAAATATATTTACAGAAGATCACTCCGCTCTGACCGGAGCCAGAGAGGTTATTATTTTAAATTCTTTAAAACCGGAAAGATCGTATAATGGGAATTTAAATTATGTTAAAAAAATAATGTCAACAGATTTAAATTTAAATCTCGATATTACCGGATTTTATTCATATTTTACTAATAAAATAATTGGTGATTTTGATACCGATCCTACTAAAATTATCTACGATAATTTAGATGGTCATGCGGTGTCCCAAGGAATTTCTCTAAATACAGAATGGTCTTTCCTAGCTCCAATTAAAATTATGGCTGGAGTAACTTATATGGATGTTTACACTAAGGAAAAAGATAATGACGGTAGTTATATAAGAACTGATCAATTATATGCCCCTAAATGGTCCGGTACATTTGTTATGACCTATACTTTTCCTAAAAAAATTGCTTTGGATTTTTCTGGTCAATGGAATGGAAAAATGCGATTGCCTATTGAGCCAAACGATTTCAGAAGTGAATATTCTCCTTGGTATTGTATCGCAAATATTCAATTATCTAAAAAGTTCGATAACGGTATTGAAATTTACGGAGGAATAAAAAATTTATTCAATTTTACTCCTAAAAATCCTATCATGCGTCCATTTGATCCTTTTAATAAAGACGTGAATAATCCAGTAACCAATCCTAATGGTTACACTTTTGACACATCCTACAATTATGCATCATTACAAAAAATGCGAGGATTTTTAGGGGTTAGATATAATTTTTTCTAGTTATTTTAATGATTTTAAAAAAGATAAACTTTACATAAAAAGATTGCACCTATAATTAAGTGAAATAATAAGAAGATCATATTTATTTTTATGGTAAATTAGCGCTTTTATAAAAGATAACTATGATACTTTTACCTTGTTTCTATTTTCCACCGATCTCGTATTTCGAGATTTGGACAAAATCAGATAAGAGACATTTAGAACAATGGGAAAATTTTCCAAAACAAACCTATCGAAATCGTTGTCTCATACAAGGAGCAAACGGTAAGCTGCCTTTGATTATTCCTATAGAACATTCGGGAGCCAGAATCATGAAAGATATTAAAATATCTTATACTTCATCATGGCAAAAATTACATATAAAATCTTTGCAATCTGCCTACCAAAGTTCTCCATATTTTGAATACTATGAAGATAAATTAGTCACTTTATTGGAAAAAAAAGAGACTTTTTTATTGGATTTAAATGTAAAAACATTGGAATGGGCCTTTTCTATTTTAAAAATAGACGATACTTATATCCGTACCAATGAATATGTAGAATTTCCTGAATGTACAGATGCCCGCGAGGCATTCAATGCAAAAAAAGAAAGTTCTTATTATAATAAAAAATATATTCAAGTATTTTCAGACCGTTTCGAATTTATGAATGATCTTTCGATCATTGATCTTATTTGCAATCTTGGCCCGAAATCTGCTAATTATCTTACTAATGTCGAATAAAAATAACAATTAAATGAAGATAAAACTATTAAGCTTAAGCATCGCTTTTACTTTAATTACTGCTACAGCATTTTCACAAGATACTAATCAGGCAGTCGATTCGATTGCTTTAAAGAATTGGTATCATCAAAGCTATGAGAAAACCGGTATCTATGGCGTTGGAACCAATGATGCCATCAATTTTTTAAAATCTAAAGGTTTAAAGCCCTCCCCTATTATTGTTGGAGTTATCGATAGTGGAGTTCAAATCGATCATCCCGATTTAAAAAACAATATATGGGTTAACTCTAAAGAGATTGCCAATAACGGTAAAGATGATGACGGTAATGGATATACTGATGATATACACGGATGGGATTTTATTGGTGGAAAAGATGGAAAAGACGTTGATCATGATACCATGGAATCAACTCGTATTGTTTCCTTATACGAAAAATTATTTGGAAAAGATTACTTTGAAGTTGATGATATTTATGAAAAGAACAGAAAAAAATTTCCGAATGAATTCAGAGAATATTTAAGAGCAGTAAGTGTTTATGAAAAAGAATTAAAAGAGGCTAAAATGTCATTATCCCAAATCGATGAGCAAAAAGAGATGATTAGACAAATGACTGATATATTGCAAAAAGCGTTGGGCGATAAACCTATGACTATTGAAAATATTAATGCAGCAGAATTTACAATACCTCAATATAAAACAGCTTTTCTTCAGATGCTCGAAAATAATAGCGATCTTGAAGGAAAAAATGCTACACAAATTAAGATGCTAGCCGACAGTGAAATGGGGGAAGCTGTACAATACTATTCAGGAAAAGTAGATTACATGCTAAATAAAAATTATGACCCTCGAAGTATTGTTGGTGATAATTATGCTGATATTAAAGAAAAATACTACGGCAATAATGAAGTAGAAGGCCCTGATGCTTT
>NZ_JAMBJZ010000072.1:0-10898 GCF_025291155.1 Apibacter sp. | reverse complement strand
AAATACTAAATTTTTACTTCTATTTTTTGCAGATACGCGAGGAATCTGATTTCTAAAATCACTAGTATCGAATTGGGTGTTTTCATTAATAGTTCCTGTTAAAAATACCTATCCTAATGGACTTAATGGCACTAAACAAATTTCCAATTCTTCAAGTGTAGGAATAATTTCCTTTTCAAGCTTTCTATAAAATAAGGAATATTTACTTTGTAAAGTAGTTACTGGCTGAATAATATGTGCTTTTTTAGTAGTCTCTATGCTGGCTTCAGATAATCCTAAATATTTAATTTTACCTTCTTGCATCAAATCTTTAATAGTCCGGTTTCATCTTATATAGGAACAGTTTTATCTATTCTATGCTGATAATAAAGGTCTAAATAATCCATTTTTTCAGTCTTTTAAATGAACCTTCTAATGCTTTATACTTTGTCTGAGTAAGAATTTTTCCATCTAAAAATATAAATTTGAAATTATTATTTTATTTTTAAAGTATTTTACTGCTTAATCCACAACCTCTACATTGGTAAATGGACTGTAAACCTCGCTATATCAAAAAAAAATATGCTGATTGTAGTAATTTTATAGCATTCTATTTATTTGTGGAAGGTCTCAATCCATGACTGAGTCCCACACATCCTAGTCCTATTTCAGAAACTTCAAGATTATTTTTTTTCTAACTTTCTTGTATTCGTATAAAATATTTAAAAATCAAGTTTTCTTTACATTTGATTTCACGGACAAAATTTCGTTCAAGCTTATAAGAAAATTAGATGAATTGAAACTGTTAATCCACTAGTAAATGTTATAGATTTATCGAAATCCAAACTCATTCCTTCTCATACTTTCAATAATAGCGTATATGGAATATTTTTTAAAGAATCTAAAATGTGGATAATTGAAATATGGAAGAAATAATTATGATTTTAAAGAAGATACTTTAGTTTTCATTTCTTCAAGACAAATAATATAAGTTAAATCTAAAGCTACTACATGTACACCTAAGGCTGGTCATCATTATTTCATCCTGATTTAATTATAGGTACTCAACTAGGAAAGGAAATAATAAAAATACTCCTTTTTCCTATGACACTAATGAAGCCTTACATTTTTTGACGACGAAAAACAAATAGTTTTAGAATGTCTTAAAAATATAAATTCTGAAATAGACCAACCTTTAGATAAACATAGTAAAACGCTTATAACTTTTAATATAGAATTATTATTAAATTATAGTTCTCGTTTATTTGATCGGCAATTTGTTACACGAGACCCAATTAATAAGGGTATAATAGAAAAGTTTAAAAAAAATTATTTATAGAAATATAAATTAATTTTTATATTCCATTTTTTATTATTAAAAATAATGAGTTTTAAATTCAATATAATTTTCAATTAATAAAGTTATCATAAAAGATAAAATAAGATATAAAAAAAGCTCCGATTTTCTATAAACCGGAGCTTTTTATACCATATAAATTAAATATTTCAACCTCTATTTATAATATCTCATAATTAACATTTATTACCCCATTATTTAGGTTAGTTAATTCTGCAAAGGCAGCTTTACTTAAATCAAATTCTCTTTTAGGCACAAATGGTCCACGATCTGTAATACGAACAATAACTTCTTTACCATTTTTAGGATTAATAATTTTAACTTTAGTTCCAAATGGTAAAGTTTTATGTGCAGCAGTAAAATCATACATATTATACCTTTCTCCACTAGAAGTTAGCCTTCCATGAAATTTCCCTCCATACCAAGATACCCGTCCAGATAAAGTTGATTTTTCAGTAGAATCATTATTTTCTTTATAAGTATTACTTGCTAAAGTGTCGCTTTTGTAATTTATTTTAATAGTGTCGCTTGGAATATTAGAAAAGGTAGAAGCCTCTGCTAATTCTTCGTTGTGGAAAATCGTAAATGATAGTGACACTAATAAAATCATTAATGCTAAAGTTACTTTCTTCATATTTTAGTTTTACTCATTGATTATGCAAAATTACAACCTCAAAATCTAAAATAAAGTTACCATTATATTCATTGACCAGATATGTATTAAGTCAAACTTCTGCATTTACGATAAATAAAGGGTTTAGATAAGCTTGTTAAAAAAATGTTAAATTATCTTGATTTTGTTAATTTTTTTTGCTTTTCATAATAAAATAGATTTTCATATTAAAAAATGATTCCTTTATTAATAAATAAATATAAATATATATTATTACTTTTGGCAAAATAAATGTAACTATATAATAATGAAAAAAAACTTATTTTACTTTCTAATCTTTTTAGTTGTTATATCCTGTAATTCTATAGATGAAAAGAAAAATATAAAAGCTGTAGAAGAATTTTATAAAATATATGCTCAGAGAGATGATGCAAAAAAACTGATGAGCTTTTATTCTGATTCGCAACCTAAATGGGTTGATGCCGTTTCTCAGTCATTAATAGAAGGTAAAAATAATATTTTGGAAATGTATGAAACAAGCTGGAAAGATAAAAACTTTAAAAAACATCAGGATTATCCTGAAAGCATAATTATTAATGAAATTGTTTCTAATGATAGTATTGTTGCGGTAAGCGGACGATATAATCCTTATTATTATAATGAAAAATTAATACCGGAAATGAATTTTACTTCCTGGATATATTTTGATAAAGAAGGTAAAATTAAAAAACAAATTGAGTGGATGCAATATACTTTAAATGATTTAAAAGATATTATAAATTTCAAACAAAATGCAGAAATAAATTAATTTTATAATACGAAATTGTAAAATTATTATTTTTGTAGCTCCTAAACCAAGTAGTAAAATGACTTCTAAAGAAATACGAAAAACTTTTCTTGATTTTTTTAAATCTAAACAACATAGTATAGTACCTTCAGCTCCGATAGTTTTAAAAGATGATCCTACGCTTATGTTTTCCAATTCAGGAATGACTCAGTTTAAGGATTTTTTTCTCGGATACAAAGAACCTAAAAATAAAAGAACCGCAGATACACAAAAATGCTTACGAGTTTCAGGAAAGCATAATGATTTGGACGATGTCGGAAAAGACACTTATCATCATACCATGTTTGAAATGCTTGGAAACTGGAGCTTTGGAGATTACTTTAAAAAAGAAGCTATTGAATGGGCTTGGGAACTTTTAACAGAAGTTTTTGCTATTCCTAAGGATCGATTATATGTAACCATTTTTGAAGGAGATAACGATGAAAGATTAGACAGAGATTTAGAAGCGTATAACTTATGGAAAGAACATATCTCTGAAGATCGTATTCTTTTAGGAAATAAAAAAGATAATTTTTGGGAAATGGGAGAAACGGGTCCTTGTGGACCTTGTTCTGAAATTCATGTGGATATTCGTTCTGATGAGGAAAGAAAAAAAATTGATGGTAAAGATTTAGTGAATAATGATCATCCACATGTTATAGAAGTTTGGAATCTTGTTTTCATGGAATTTTTACGCAAGGCAGATGGAACCTTGGAAAAATTACCTAAAAAAAATGTTGATACGGGAATGGGCTTTGAAAGGCTATGTATGATCTTACAAGGCAAAGATTCAAACTATGATACTGATGTATTTCAACCCATAATTAAAAAAATTGAAGAAATATCCGGACTTACCTATGGAGATAATGCCAATGTTGATATTGCTATTCGTGTATTAGCAGATCATGTTAGAGCCATTGCATTTTCCATAGCTGATGGCCAATTACCTTCAAATTCAGGGGCAGGTTATGTAATTAGGAGAATTTTAAGACGTGCCATCGGATATGCTTATAGAGTTTTGCAAATAAAAGAGCCTATATTACATAAATTAGTTCCAGTTATAAATACGCAAATGGGAGATTTCTTTCCGGAAATTTCAAAACAGGAAAAACTTATATCAGAAATAATAAAAGAAGAAGAGATAGGCTTTTTACGAACTTTGGATCAAGGCTTACAAAGGTTAGCAAACTTTATGGAAAGCAATCCCGGATTAAAAGTAATTCCAGGCGAGGTTGTTTTTGAATTATATGATACCTATGGATTTCCTTCGGATTTATCCAGAATCATAGCAGAAGATCATGGAATTTCCATCGATGAAAAAGGTTTCAATATGGAAATGAATAAACAGAAAGAACGTTCAAAATCTGCTACAAACTTTAAAAATTATGATTGGGTAATTTTAGAAGAAGATGAAGTAGAAGAATTTGTAGGATATGATTTTCTTGATACTCATGTCAAAATAACACGATATCGAAAAGTTGAGAATAAAGAAGGTGTATTTTATCAATTAGTATTTCAAATTACGCCGTTTTATGCAGAGAGTGGAGGACAGGTAGGAGATATTGGGTATATTGAAAATTTAAATGAAAAAATTGAAATTCTAAATACTAAAAAAGAAAACAATTTAATAATTCATACCGTAAAAGAACTTCCAAAATATCCAGAATTTCCTTTTCATGCAATAGTGGACATCAAACGAAGAGAGGCAATTACTAAAAATCATTCTGCTACGCATTTATTGCACGAAGCTTTGCGTGAAGTTTTAGGTAAACATGTAGAACAAAAAGGTTCCTTTGTTGGTCCAGAATATTTACGATTTGACTTTTCACATTTCAGTAAAATGAGTTCTGAAGAAATACAAGAAGTGGAAAAGATTGTCAATACTAAAATATATGAAAGGTTGGAATTAGAGGAGAATCGAGCCGTACCATTTAAAAAAGCTTTAGATATGGGAGCTATGGCTTTATTCGGTGAAAAATATGGAGATTTAGTGCGTGTTATTAAATTTGGAAATTCAGTGGAACTGTGTGGGGGAACTCACGTAAAAAATACACACGAAATCATATTTTTTAAAATCATGAGCGAATCCTCCAGTTCAGCCGGAGTAAGGAGGATTGAAGCCATAACAGGAGAAACAGGGATGAATTTCCTTAAAGATCAATTTAGCCAGTATGATCGATTAAAAAATTTTTTAAAACAAACCGACGACCCATTAAAATCAATTGAAAAATTATATTTAGAAAATGATCAGCTAAAAAAACAAGTAGAGCAACTAAATAAAGAAAAAGCCAACCATGAAAAGTTAATTTGGAAAAATTCAATAAACGTTGTAAACGGAATAAATTACATTGGATTAATAACTGATCTAAATGCAGCATCGGTAAAAGATTTAATTTTCCAACTTAAAAAAGAAATATCTAATTTATTCATAATTATTGGTACTAAGACAGAACAAAAACCTACTTTATCTTTAGGAATATCCGATGACCTATTGAATTTAAAGAATCTTCATGCAGGCACTATTATAAGAGAACTTTCTAAAGAAATTAAAGGAGGAGGTGGAGGACAGCCCTCATTTGCAACGGCTGGTGGAAGTGACACATCAGGCTTAGAAAATGCTATCAATAAATCATTAAATTATTTACAATAAAAAATAAATAAATATAATTTTTGTGCTCATTTTTATCAAATGGGCACATTTTTTAAAAAAAAATTATTTTTTATAATCGTTATTTAATATTATTTCATATAAAATATGTTTTTTTATACTATAACAATGAATCTAAACTACTACTTAAATCAGGATAACTAAAAACAAATCCTGCATTACGTATTTTTTCAGAAGAGATTCTACTTCCTTCTAATAATAAACATGACATTTCTCCAAATAACAATTGTAATAAAAAACCGGGAATATTGGGTAAAAACAATGGTTTGTCCAGCTTTTTAGCAATAGCTCTTGTTAACTCTTTATTTGTTATATATGAAGGCGCCACGGCGTTAAAAGTTCCTTGCAAATTTTCATTAACTAGTGCATATTTGAATATAGAACATAAATCCTGTAAATGTATCCATGGAATATATTGTTTACCGGTTCCTAAATTTGCACCTAAATAATATTTCACAGTTTTTTTTATAATTTCCAATACTCCTTTTTTATTTTTGGATAATGTAATACCCGTTCTAATCTTAACTACTCTCTTAGCAACACCATGTGAGTAAAAATCGTCCGCTGCCATTTCCCATTGGTAGCAAATATCACTCAAAAAATCATGGGCCTTAGGATCGGATTCCGTATAAATTTTATCTGTAGTTTTTGCACCATAATATCCGCTTGCAGAACCACTTATAAATGAAGATATTGTTTGTTTCCTATCGATAATTTTTTTTAAAAGCAGACGGGCTGAATCAATACGACTTGATAAAATTACTTTTTTTCTTTCAACTGTCCATCTTTTATCCGAAATCCCTGCTCCGGCAAGATGTATAACGTGATCAACTTGATCCAAGGCAGAAGTATCCATACTTTGTTTTTCAATATTCCATTCAAATTCATTACTTTTAGTTTTGTTTCTTGTAAGATATCGAAGGGAATAATTATTTTCAAGCAGTGAGGATAATTGCTGTGCCACAACTCCGTGAGCTCCTGTAATTAGCACAATTTCTTTTTGATTCATTTTTTTGTTTTCAATTATTATAAAAATTATATTATCTTGACAATGAGAATTTATATTAATTTTTTTCATAAAAAACATAACAAATAATAGACCGTTACATCAAAAAAACAAATATGATCACATTATTTAAATAAAAAAATGAAAGTACAAATACTCATAAAAATTTTAATGAATAATAAACTTTTCCAATTGTCTTTTGTCTAAATAATAAGAAATAAAAATGGAAGAAACAGAACTTTTACTTCTTTTGAAAAAAGATGTTAATAGTGGATTTAGGCACTTGTTAAAACTATATAGTCAAGTCATATATTGGCATGTACGTAAAATTGTTTATAATCATGCTGATGCAGATGATATAACTCAAAATGTTTTTATCAAAGTATTTCAAAATTTAGATAGCTTTAAGAGAAATTCAAGTCTTAAAACATGGATATATAAAATTGCTACTAATGAATCGATCAATTTTCTTAACAGCGCAGCACAGAAAAAAAATATAAGAAACGAAGAACTGGTAATGCAGTTGTCTTCTCATCTTAAAGATGATAATTTTTTTAATGGAGACGAAATACAGTTCAAATTACAGCAGGCTATAGCTAAATTACCAGAAAAGCAGAGAATCGTATTCAATATGAAATATTTTGATAATATTAAATATGAAGAGATGTCAGAAATATTGGAAACTTCCGTAGGAGCATTAAAATCATCTTATCATCATGCCTCAAAAAAAGTTGAGCAATTTCTATTAGAAAATATTGAAAATTAGTTAATTAAGACACAAATGCAAAGAAATATAAATAGTAAATCTAACCCTTTTAAAATTCCAGAAGATTATTTTATACAACTGGAGAAAAATGTTTGCTTAAAAACAATTGAAAAAATTAATTCCAAAAATCCTTATATAACACCTATAAATTATTTTGAAAACTTAGAAGATAAAATTTTATTAGCAACGAGCAAGAATGATGACAAATCAAAAAATACACTTGTAATAAATCAAAAAATATATTGGATAGCAGCAGCCGCATGTTTATTCTTAGCAGTTTCGTTGGGAATTTATCTAATGAATAGCCCTTTTAAAAATCAATCATTGCCTTTAGCTAAAATTCAGGATCAAAGTAATAATACTATTTCAGATAATTTATATATGTTTAAAAATGAAGATTCAGCAATGTCATCCAATATATCCTCAAAAATCAATAGTGAAAAAGAGATAATTACAACTAATAATGTAAGATCATCCAAAATAACAAAAGAAAGAAAACAAATAAATGAAAAGGTTTATGAGCATGAAGTAGTTACTTCATCTAATGTTATTTACGATTTATACTTAACTAATGATGAAGTAAACAACTTATACGATGAAGAAATGTATCAAGACGATTTTATTTTATTTTAAAATTAAATTTCTATTAGAAATAAAAACGCAGTAACTCATTAAAATCAATTGTAATCGCTGTTAATAAGCATTCTTTAAGTTTTCAGCAAACAAGCCGGTAACCTGTCTTCCCCCAATTTCGATGACTGTAATTGATTACGATTCTAAAATATCTATACTTTTTCAAATACACTCTTCAATCCTATAAATTATTGGATTGCTATCTTTGTCTTTTTCTGAATACCGTATAAATCTCATTAATTGATACGAAATTAAGGGGGGCATGGACTTGATGTAGAATTATTCGAATACATATCTTATTTTCTTGAACTTATTCCCATATAAACGGATGAAAATAGTAGTGAGATAGAACTTTAATAATAATTAAACCAAAGTATAAATTTAAGTTTATTGTGTGTCAATCGATTTTCTGTCGGTCCTTTATTTTAAAATAATTAAAAAATTAGGAATGGGTATACTCAAAAAAGGCTTCTTCTAAAGTTGAATATTTACCTTTAAACTCTTCAATGCTTCTATCTTGAATAATAGAGCCTTTATTTAAAAGTATTACTCTTGAGCATAAAGCTTCTACTTCTTGCATTATATGAGTGGATAAAATAACGGTTTTCATTTGTCCTAATTCTTGGATCAATTGTCTTATTTCAATTATTTGATTAGGATCCAATCCATTGGTTGGCTCATCTAAAATTAAAATTTCCGGATCAAATAGAATTGCTTGGGCAAGTCCCACGCGTTGTTTATAGCCTTTAGATAATTGACTAATTTTTTTATTTTGTTCCTTTTGTAAGCCAACCTTTTCAATCACCTTAGAAATTCCATCGATAGTTGTTTTATGAATAGCTGCCACAAAATTTAAATATTCTTTTACATACATATCCATATATAAAGGATTATTTTCGGGAAGATATCCGATTATGGATTTGGTTTTAAAAGAAAATTTTTGAGTATCCATATCATTGACTAAAATACTTCCCTTATCAAATGAAAGCGATCCCGTTATAGAACGCATAATAGTTGTTTTACCTGCACCATTAGGACCTAATAAACCAACAATTTCTCCTTGCTTTATTTCCAAAGAAATATTATTTAATGCAACTTGTTCCTTATATTGTTTAAATAGATTTTGTATTTTTACAGACATTTTAAAAGAATAATATTTAAAATTGATGTAAATATAACACTATTAAAATAAAAAATAAACACCGTTTATTACCAATCATTTATGAAATCAGTATCAATACAAGGAATAAAAGGCTCTTTTCATCATGAAGCCGTAAAAAACTTTTTCCAAGATCAAAATGTGGAAATAATTGATAGTCCCACCTTTAAATCGGTAGTGGAAGATGTGATAAGTGGTAAAGCAAATTACGGGATGATAGCTATAGAAAATTCAATCGCCGGAGCAATTTTACCAAATTATAGTCTAATAACTAAATATAAGTTACATATTATTGGAGAAGTTATTTTACCAATTAAACTTCATCTCTTAGCGTTACCAGAAGAAACTTTAGATTCTATTTACGAAGTTAGGACGCATCCAATGGCTTTATTACAATGTGAAAACTTTCTAGAACAATACCCTAATTGGAAGTTATTATCTAAAGATGATACGGCTACTTGCGCTTATAATATCAGCTTAAATAAAATGAAAGGTATTGCCACTATTGGATCAAAATTGGCAGCTGAAATGTATCATTTAACCATATTAAAGGAAAACATTCACGATGTTTCAGATAATTATACGCGATTTTATCTATTAGCAGCATCACCTCAGAAAATAGAAAATTTTTCTAAAGCATCCCTTTATTTTACTACCGATCATACAATGGGAAGCTTGGCGAGAGTATTGAATATACTTGCTAAATATAAAATAAATATAACTAAAATTCAATCTGTACCTCTTAAAGGATCTATTTTTCAATATTCTTTCCATGCGGATATTCTAACCAATGGAGAAAAAGACGATAATTATTACAAAGCATTAGAAGAAATCAAACAAAATACAGGTTTTTTAAATGTTTTAGGTGAATATAAAGAATATAAGGTTTAAAATGCAATATGATTATATTTTGTTAGGAGGTACTGTTATTGGTGCTTTTTTTGGGTATTTTAAAGGTTTTTTAAAACAAATTTCATCATTTTTAGGCCTCGCATTAGGATATGCATTTTCTTCACTATTTATATCTGAATTTAACGATTTATTATTAAGATATGGATTAATATCTAAAGAAACTTCCTTATGGGTCAGCTATATATGTATTTTTCTAATAATTTTTGTAAGCACGATTATTTTATCTAAATTAATGGGAACTATTTTAAAAAAATTAGGTTTAGATTTTACAAACAAAATTGCTGGTATAATAGTAGGAGCTATAAAATATTTTTTTATAATTATGATTGTTTATTGTTTTTTACACTATTTAAATTTTATAAATAAAGAAAATAGTTCACAAAATTTAATATACTTTATATCATTTTTTAAAACGGTTATTTTAAATATTATATGAAATCAAAAATATATTTTACTGCAAAACAACTGTATTTAGCAAATTTAATCAATCTAATTATACTCTTTTATTTAGGAAAAAATTATTTGAAATACATTGAAAACTTATCCGGTTTTATATCCTATATTTACGTATCTATTTCATTTGTAACTCATTTTTTTCTAATAAATTTTATTCCGCTATTCGTAAGCTTGATATTTTTGTATAAGATTAAATCTATACTCTTATCTAAAATAATTTTTAGCTTATTATCTATTTTTACCATAATATATATACAAATTGATGTAACCGTATTCAGTCAGTTTAGATACCATTTATCCCCAATAGTTTTTAATTTGGTTTTTGGAAAGAGAGCCACGGATATTTTCTATCTTTCGACAGTAAATATTATAATATTCATAGCTTTTATAGTAGGACTTATATTATTGGAATTACTGATATTCTATATTTCCAACAAATTAGCAAAAAAAATAGTTACAATTAATGTTAAACTGACAGCAATAATAATTATCTTACTTCTTTTATGTTCAAACTTTTTATATG
>NZ_JAMBJZ010000071.1:0-11064 GCF_025291155.1 Apibacter sp. | reverse complement strand
TATACTTATATTTTTTGGAACACATAGCCTTACCTTATTTATTTTCCACGAGAAAATCCTATATTTATGCCATGTTCTTTTACCCAGGAATATTGAAAATGCAAGTGCATTCATTATAGCAATAATCTTAGCATATATTTGGCAGAAATTAATGGATTCTATAGTAAATAAATTTACTACAAGAAAAAAAACAACATTCCAAAAAGCGAATTAAAATAAATTAAAGCATTTTTAAAGTATTAACTTCGAGGTCTGTGAGAATTCTCCAGTAACCTCGTTTTAATGCTTTTTTAGTTAATCCAGCAAACATAACTCTGTCTAATTTTTCCACTTCATACCCCAATCTTTCGAACATTCTTCGTATTATACGATTCCAACCTATATGAATTTCAACACCTACTTCATTTTTAGGAGAACCTTCAATATATGATATTTTATCAACCTTGGCAATTCCTTCTTCGAAACGTAATCCTTCCAATAATTTTCCAAAATCCTCAATGGACACTTTTTTATTTAGCGTAACATGATAAATCTTTTTAACTTCATGAGAAGGATGAGTTAATTTTTTAGTAAGATCTCCATCATTAGTTAATAATAGTACACCTGTAGTTTGCCTGTCCAAACGACCAACGGGGTATAAACGGTAAGGAGATGCATTTGCAACAAGGTCTAATACTGTTTTTCGCGCTTTTTCATCCTTGGTTGTTGAAATATAGCCTTTAGGTTTATTTAACAATACATATACATTTTTTTCAGGGCGAATATATCTTCCGTCAAAAAATACTTCATCTCCCGGTTTTACTTTGTATCCGAATTCCGTAATAATTTTGCCGTTGACTTCGACTACCCCGTTTTGAATGAATATATCTGCTTCTCTTCTGCTGCAAACCCCTGAATTAGCTATATACTTGTTAAGTCTTGTACCATCACTTTGCTTTGGCGTTTTAGGAGTTCTTTTACGAAATGGTGTAGAGGAAGAAGTAAATTTTTTTCTGTCTTCAAATTTATCTTTGCTTTTTTGCTTGTTTTCTCTTCTGTCATTGGTTTTGAAATAATCTTTTTTATGAGATTTTTCATTTCTTCCCGATCCTTTTCTTTCGTATGATTTATTATTTTTCATTTATTGCAAATCTAATTTTGATAAAAATTTAAAAAAATGAATGTATTATAATGAAATATTAATTGCTGCTTTGCCTTATATAATACAGACTTTCTAAAAGTGCAAAGTTAAGGGATTCCCGTCAATAAATAATAGGGAAATAGTACCTAAAAAAATCCAAAACTTAATCATAAAAATTAGTATTTGCATATATTCCGATTTAGTTATCCAAATACTTATAATTGAACCCAAACTTAATAAAGCAGTTAGTAAATAATATAAACGAATTTCATAGAGATGCGGCTCAAAAGTTAAATGAATTGAAATAAATATGAGTATACAAATAAGAATATTTAAAATAATTTTAGTAGGAATAATCCCTAATGTATTAGGAAGGGTATTGTAATTAAATAAATCATCATATTTGAATGAAAGAAGGTCTTTACAGATATCTTTTATGAGAACCATGATAAATAGAAATTCTGAAAGGTATATTATATAAGATGAAAAATTTTCATAATATAAAAATAGCGCTAAAAATGGAAAAAGTAGTAATGCTGAATTAGTTAAGTTGTTAATAAATACAATACGGCTGAGCTTATGGCTATAAAACCATATAATGAATTGATATACTAAGAAAAAAATAAAAATACGATAAGAAAGTAAGGCAGCAATTGTTAAAGATATACTATTGAAAAAGATGTAAAATCTTAATGCAATCCCGTTGCTAATGAAGCGTTGTATTATAGAGGAAATAGGTCGGTAAACCATATCTTTTTCCTGATCATAAAAAAAATTAATAATATAACCGGCCATGGCACTTAATGAGGAAGATAAGATAATACCATGAAGTTTTATATTTTTAAAATTTTCAATTATATCTTTTTCGTCACCAAATAAAAAAATGGCAGAAACATACATGGCAAGAATTAACATAATTACGTTAAAAATTCTAACTCTTACCAAAAAAGAGAGATTAATTAATAATATTTTTTTTCCTGAAAGGTACATCCGCCAAGGATTTTAGGCAGGTAAAAATACAAAAAAATGGAAGCTATTTGTAATTAAAAACGATATACCACCTCTTTTTTGTAATTTTTTAACATTTTTTCTGTAGCATCATAGTCTTGAGTAAAACCTAATATATATCCTCCTCCTCCGGAACCACAAAGTTTTAAATAATAGGTATTAGTATCAATTCCCTTTTTCCATATTTTTAAAAATTTTCTAGGAATCATAGGAGTGAAATGATTCAAAGCCCAAAGAGAAAGGTGTTTTAAATTTTGAAAAAAAGACCCCATATCCTTATTCAAAAAGGAATCGATGCAATCATTATTATATTTAATAAATTCTTCTTTTAATGTTTTCCTGAAGCCTTCATTTTTAAGTTTTTCAAAGAAAATCTGAACCATAGGTTCGGTTTCACCCGGCATGCCGGAATTAATTAAAAAAACAGCCCCTTTACCGTCTTTACTCTCTGCTAATCCAATCTTATCAACTTCTGCATTTGGCTGTATTAATAAAGGAATATTCATGTAACAGATGAGTGGATCAATCCCAGAGCTCTTTCCGTGAAAAAAAGATTCCATTTGTCCAAAAACAGTTTTTAAATCTTTTAAATCTGTTTTTAAGATGGTAGCGGGTAGAATTTTAGTTCCTGAATATTTATCGAAGATAGCCGCTACAAGTGCTCCTGAACTTCCTACTCCATACCCTTGCGGTATATTTGAATCAAAGAACATCCCTTTTTCAATGTCCTTTTCTAACTGTGAAATGTTAATTGTAAATTTTTTAGGGAAGTGTAATGTTTTCAAAAATTCAGCAAATCTATGCAATGATTTATTCGATTCCAGTTCAACATTATTGAGTTCTGTTGAAAACTGTAAAGTTCCTTTGTAGGCGTTATAAGGTAAGGTTAACCCTCTTGAATTTTCTATAATTCCATACTCTCCGAAGAGTAATATTTTTGCATAAAATAAAGGATGCTTCATATTTTAATATTCCACAAAAAACTGTACAAAGGTACGTATTATATTGATTTTATAATTGATTTTTTTGATATTATTTTTTTAAGCAATTGTTATTCAGTCAATTGTTAAAAATGTAAGAGAATTATTATTTAGTTAGTTTATAAATATATCATTAACAATAAACTATTTCCGTAGGGGCTAGTGATTTTTTCAATAATAAATTATTGAAATATTAGATTATAATTATATTCTAAAAATATTTATATGGGAAATATATGAATCAAATATGTACTAGTATAATTTAATCAATCAATAAAATAATTAATGATTTCACTTTTTTAGGATTAAAGACAGAATTATATTACTAAGTAGATTTATAAATGTGTATACTGAAATAACTTACGAAGAAGTTGATAAGATAATAATCATTACAAATATCTTAAGGAAGAATTGTAATAAAAATAAAAAGTCAGGATATCCTGACTTTTTATTTTATTATTAGCTGAGATTCTTACATCATTCCTGGCATTCCTCCGCCCATTGGAGGCATTGCTGGCTCATCTTTTTTAATATCGGTGATTACACATTCTGTTGTTAATAACATTCCTGCAACAGAGGCAGCATTTTCAAGAGCTACACGTGTTACTTTGGTTGGGTCGATAATTCCGGCGCTGAACATATTTTCGTATTGTTCTGATTTTGCATTATATCCGAAATCATCCTTACCTTCTTTAACTTTATTTACAACAACAGAGCCTTCTCCACCTGCATTGGCTACAATTTGACGAAGAGGTTCTTCAATAGCTCTTCTTACTATTTTAATACCTGTTTCTTCATCTTGATTGATACCTTTCAATGATTCTATTCCGTTAATTGCACGAACTAGAGCTACCCCACCACCGGCAACAAAACCTTCTTCTACAGCAGCACGAGTTGCATGTAAAGCATCATCAACGCGATCTTTTTTCTCTTTCATTTCAACTTCAGAAGCAGCACCTACATATAATACAGCCACTCCACCTGCTAATTTGGCAAGTCTTTCTTGAAGTTTTTCTTTATCGTAATCTGAAGTGGTATTTTCAATTTGAGCTTTAATTTGAGCAACTCTTTGTTTGATATTTTCATCACTTCCTGCACCGTTAACAATAGTAGTGTTATCTTTATCGATAGATACTTTTTCAGCAGTACCTAACATTTCTAATGTAGCACCTTCTAAAGTTAATCCAGCTTCTTCTGAAATTACTGTACCTCCCGTTAATATTGCTATATCTTCCAACATTGCTTTTCTTCTATCTCCAAAACCAGGAGCTTTAACAGCAGCAATTTTTAAAGATCCTCTTAATTTATTTACAACTAAAGTAGCTAATGCTTCACCGTCTACTTCTTCAGAAATAATAAGTAATGACTTACCATGTTGAGCAACTGGTTCCAAAACTGGAAGTAGGTCTTTCATGCTGGAGATTTTTTTATCGCATAATAAAATATATGGACTTTCCAGCTCGGTAATCATTTTGTCTGTATTAGTTACAAAATAAGGAGATTGGTATCCTCTGTCAAACTGCATACCTTCCACTACGTCAACGTAAGTATCAGTACCTTTAGCTTCTTCAACCGTAATAACACCTTCTTTACCTACTTTACCAAATGCTTCAGCAATTAAAGCTCCGATTGTGTCGTCGTTGTTTGCTGAAATAGAAGCCACTTGTTTAATTTTTTCTGAATCAGAACCAACTTCTTGAGATTGTTTTTTCAATTCTTCAACAACAGAAGCCACTGCTTTGTCAATACCTCTTTTTAAATCCATAGGGTTTGCACCGGCAGCCACATTTTTTAGACCTTCTCTTACGATAGCTTGAGCTAATACAGTCGCTGTAGTAGTACCATCACCAGCTACGTCATTGGTTTTAGATGCTACTTCTTTAACCATTTGAGCACCCAAGTTTTCAATAGGTTCTTCTAACTCAATTTCTTTAGCTACTGTAACCCCGTCTTTTGTTACATGAGGAGCACCGAAAGATTTTTGAATAACAACATTCCTTCCTTTAGGTCCTAAAGTAACTTTAACCGCGTCAGCTAAAGCATCAACCCCTTTCTTTAGAGCATCTCTAGATTCAATATTAAATTTTATATCTTTTGCCATTTTATTAATTTTAAGAATTTTGTAATTGGTTTATTTAAACGATTGCTAAAATATCAGATTCTCTCATTATAAGATAATCTTTTCCATTAAGTTTTAGTTCCGTACCGGAATATTTGCCATATAAAACTTTATCACCAATTTTAACTGTTAACGGTTCATCTTTTTTTCCAGCTCCTACTGCAACTACAACTCCTTCTTGAGGTTTTTCTTTAGCACTATCAGGGATGATAATTCCTGATGCGGTTTTCGTTTCAGCAGCTGCCGGTTCTACAACTACGCGGTCAGCTAATGGTTTAATTGATAATTCTGACATATCTATTTTGATTTAATTTTATTATTATTTTTTTACTAATTGATAATAGTCTTTTTTCTAAAAATATGCCAAATAAAAGTTTTATGACAAAAAGAAAGTAAAAGCGTCAATGTGTCAGATTCTTAGAATAAGCCTTTTTGCGAAATAAGGTCATTTTTATATAAGGATTTGTAATTAAATTGATTAAATTAAAATTAGGATAGTTTTCCATTATTCATAAAAAAACCTTTGAACTTAATTTAATAAGAATATCAAAGGTTTCATATTGTAGAAATACTTATTGAATGATTATACTATTTTATTCTTTATTTTTTTTACACTAAAAGCTAAACTAATATAATAGATACCTAAAAACAACATAGATACACTAACCCAAATTAATAAAGCAGCTAAACCGATAGGCGGAAACATTACAATAATAAATGATAGTATGACTTCTAATATTCCTAAGGCTAATAGCCATCCCCAATTACTTATTCCAAGGTTTTTAATATCAAAAGAGTGCCCTATTAAGCTAACTCCTTTAAACATTAACCAAAATCCAATGAAAAAAGATAAAATACCCATTTGAGTAAAAATATTTGAGGAAATTAGGATAATTCCTACTAATAAATCTAGGATTCCTCCGGCCAAATACCATCCCCAATTATCGGTATGAGTATTACTTAACGAAAAAACGATTTCGAATAGCCCGAAAACCAGAAATGAAACAGAGAAAAATGTTGTTAAAAAAATTAGTGATGGTGTGGGAGACGCCATTACTATAATTCCAGCTAAAATGAACAATATGCCTAAAAGAAGCATAATCCACCAATTTTTTATAAATGATTTCATGTATATGTATAAATTTTATGAATATTTAGATAAGATAATTTCAAAAATAATGCCATTAAATAGATCTATTTTAATGAGATAAATACATGATAAGTGTAAATATAATAAGTGGGGATATTAATTTTTTAATTTTTTATTTAGGTATTATTATTGTAGATTGTCCAATAAAAATGAAAGTAATTGTAAGTTGAAAAATAAATCAGACCTTTTACAACTCCTAGAGGAAGCAAAAAATTCAAAACAACAAGCTCAAAGTAAAATAGTTAATCTTTATTGGGGAGATATTAAATCATATATTTTTTCTATAGTTAAAGATGAAAATTATTCAGAAGAATTAACTATTGAAACTTTCACTAAGGTGCTGAATAAGTTAAATCTTTATAATGCTGATTTTGATTTTAAGACCTGGGTTACATCAATTGCACATAATACAGCGATAGATTTTTTAAGAAAAAAAAATAAGGACAAAAATAAATTTTCAAACGAAGAATATCATCATTTAAGTGATTGGGAGCCTTCTCCCGAGCAATTATTTATTGATAAGCAAAATCTGGAAGCTTTTGAAAAAAGATTAGACAAACTCCCTGAAAATTATCGAAAATTAATTTATTCTCGTTATGTTGAAGGAAAAAAATTAAAAGTTATAGTGCAAGAAACAGGCTTGTCTCTAGCTAATGTCAAAGTAAGTTTAATGAGGGCAAAGAAACTCTTGTCATAATTGGAAAATAATTTTTTATCGAATAAATACTAAATTATTTTCTGTAGATAATTTGTCAGAAAATTCGTAATCGTCTCCATTATAAGTTTTTATGTCTTCAATATTATTGATGGAATTTTCAGCACACCAACGAGTCATCTTTCCTCGAGCTTTTTTAAAATACATCATAATGCTTTTTAAAGAACCGTTTTTATAATCTTTGAATTCAATATCGGTTACCCTACCTTTTAACTTATTGCGGTTGAAAACTGAAAAATATTCTTTACTGGCAAGATTTAAAATAGGCTCATCATTTGTAAGTAAAGTGTTTAGATACAATGTTAGAATTTCTCGCCAAAATCCGTATAAATCTATAGCTTGTTCTGTTTTAAGTTTTTTTCCCATTTCCAGTCGATAGAGCATAATGTCATCCGAAGGATGAAGTAAGCCATAGAGGCCTGAAATAATTAAAAGATTATTTTGTAAATAAGTTAAAGATGAATTTGATAAGGATTCTGCGTCTAATCCTCTGTAAACTTCACCTTTAAAAGCAAAAATAGCCTGTATACATTCCGCTTTCGATGGATTGGGATTCCACTCTTGAATTCTTTCCCAATTTTCTCTAGATAATTTGGGAGAAATGTTAAGCAAGCTTTCTAATTCAGAAGGAGAATATTCTTTTAATACAAATTGCAATTTTTTAGCATAATCAATTAATTCAGGCTGAGTATGCATACTCCAATATGAATGCGTTTGCAAACTCATTATTTTTGCAGGGGATAGAAGTATCTTCATCTAAAATTTATTAGTTGTCTATAATGCTAAATTATTAAATAAACATTGAATTTTAATAAATAATTTCAAATAAATTATAAGTAATGGTATGATTTTTATAAGTTATATAAAAAAATGATAGAAAATAGTAATAGAAAAGGTTAGGATTTATTCCTAACCTTTTTCATATGATTTATAAAGTAAATTTAAATTTCAAAATCTGAATTTACACCTAATTTCTTTGCTACGATCTTGTTTATTTTATTCTTTAAATGAGGAATGAAAACCGTTTCCATTACATCAGCACAGAATGCAAACATAAGTAAAGCTTTAGCTTCCTTTTCATGAATACCTCTTTGTTTCATATAGAATAAAGCATCGTTATCTAGCTGTCCTACTGTACAGCCGTGTGAACATTTCACGTCATCGGCAAATATCTCCAATTGAGGTTTGGTATCAATACTTGATTTTTCAGAAAGTAAAATATTGTTATTTTGTTGAAAGGCATTGGTTTTCTGAGCGATCTTATTTACTTTTATTTTACCGTTAAATATTCCATGACTGGAATTTTGGTAAATCCCTCTATATAATTCATGACTTTCACAGTTTGGCTGATTGTGTTTAACCAATGTATGATTTCCTACTTCTTGTCCTTCTCCTATGATAGTTATTCCTTTTAGAGTGGAATTAATATTTTCTCCTTTATGGTCAAAAGATAATTCATTGCGAACGGTCTTACCTCCAAACGAGAATGTATGAATTAGAGCCGTGCTATCTGCTTCTTGTTCTATAAAGGTAGAATCAATAAGGTAAGAGGTAGGTACATCATCTTGTATTTTATAAAGTCGGAAATCTGCATTTTTTCCTACAAATATTTCAGTAACAATATTGCTGAAAAAATCGAATTCTGAAAGCGAATAAATTTTTTCAGAGATTTGTATTTTCGATTGATCTTCAATGATAATCAAATTTCGCAGATTTCGAATAGCTTTTTGATCTTGTTCTGAATTTATATAAATTAATTCAATTAATTCTTCTTCTATTGTTTGCTTTGGAACATAAATAAAAATGCCTTCTTGATAAGAAGCCATATTTAATGTGTTAAAATAATGTTCTTTATCAGAGATTGAATTTACCTTTGAAAGTAAAATAGATTGATATTTTTCACTTTTTAGAGCTTCCGAAAAAGAAAGAGTTACCCATTTTTCTTGCGGATAATTGGAATATTTAGAAGAAATGATGCCGTCAATCAAAACAATTTTATAGGTATTAGATTCGTTTCCTACAATATCATTAATAATTTCTTGAGAGACAAAATTTACTTTAGCTGAATTAAAGGATTCAGGATCAAAATCTGATATTCTAGTGAACTTCCAATCTTCGTTTTTTTTCGTAGGGTAACTTATTTTTTCTAAAGTAGATTGTGCCTGTATTGAAATTTTTTCTAATTCAGTATTTTGTGGAATATTCATTTTAATAATTTAATTTAAGAGGATTTGCTAATTGATCTTTACTTGAAGTTTATAACCAATCGTATCCTTTATCTTCTAATTCCAAAGCGAGTTCTTTAGTTCCCGATTTTATTATTTTTCCGTCCATCAATACATGTACGTAATCCGGTACAATGTGATCTAGTAAGCGTTGGTAGTGAGTAATTACTAAGATCGCATTATCTTTGTTTTTTATTTTGTTTACACCATGAGATACAATACGCAATGCATCTATATCTAGCCCTGAATCGGTTTCATCCAAAATGGCTAATTTAGGTTCTAACATGGCCATTTGAAAAATTTCATTTCTTTTCTTTTCTCCTCCTGAAAAGCCTTCATTAAGTGAACGGGAAAGAAAATCTTTTCGTATTTCCAACATTTCTGATTTTTCTTTTACTTTTTGTAAAAATTCATGTGCGGAAATGTCATTCTGCCCATTAGCTTTTCTATTGGCATTGATAGCTGCTTTTAAAAAATTAGAAACGCTTACACCTGGAATTTCAACTGGGTATTGAAAAGACATAAATACTCCGGCATTTGCTCTTTCTTCCGCAGCGAGGTCTAATAAATTTTTTCCTTCTAAAAATATAGATCCTTCAGTAACTTCATAATCTTCTCTTCCGGAAATTACATTTGAAAGCGTACTTTTTCCACCTCCATTGGGCCCCATAATTGCATGGACTTCTCCTTTCTTAATTTCAAGGTTTATACCTTTCAATATTTCTTTATCTCCAATACTTGCGTGCAAATTTTTTATTGATAGCATTTTTATCGTATATTATCTTAAACTTATTTAAAAACAAATATACTATCTTTATAACAGCTTTAAAAAATAGGTTATAGATTTTATTGATTTTAAAATTGATCAACACAATTTAAATAAATATTTGTCAGAAACTTAAAAGAATAAAAAAATAAAATTTTCAATTATGTGTTTTTATAATTATTTGTATATAAATTAGTTAAAAATAAAATTTTAATATAAATAATCCACTACAAATTAGTAATTTAAAAGAATAGGATTTATTTAATGGTAGGGCTATTAATTACATGCCTTATTATTACCGATTAGCATAAACTAATAAATTTATTATGAAAATTAATGGTCTTTATCATCAATATCCAATTTTTTACAAATAATTTTCTTAATTACTAAAGGAGTCCATTTTAAAAGTTGTTCTATTCCTTCTAAGATCTCACCGGTGTATGCACCCGTTATCATACAGATGACAAGTATGGTATTATTGGATTCTTCACTAAATTCCTCCAATAACATTCCTATAACAATTCCAATAATAGTTGAAATAGGAATTTTAAGAAATAGTCTGCCTATAGATATTCCTTTATAAATAGAACGAGCAACCATGCTAATCACAGTTACCAAAATAATGTTACCATAATGGTTGATGAAATCGAATAGTGTTTTATTAATATCATTTAAATAATTAATCATATTGGTTTTTATAGGTTTTTTGTTTTCTATTTTATATTTATTGTGACATTTTAAATAGTATTTTAAGATTTTTTTGGATATATTGAACTCTTATAGTAAGATTTATTAGTAATAATTCTATTGATGAATTCATGAGGGAACAAGATGAAATTTTAGTTATCAGTACTTTATAGCAAAAATGTGAATTAATTTATAGAATAGGCCAGATGTAAAGATAAGACAATACCTATAATTTATCTTATTTTTATGCGTATGATAGTATTGCATTCTTTTTCAAAATGATATTCCGGTCTT
>NZ_JAMBJZ010000070.1:0-11305 GCF_025291155.1 Apibacter sp. | reverse complement strand
GAAGATATTCAAGAAACAGGTAAATGGAGTTTGTCTGGAAATGCTCTTAAAATTATTTGGGATCAAACAGAAGAAGGGTTACTAAAATTGGCAGAAATATTTGGAATATAATAGATGTTATTTGGACTTTGTTACTCGTTGGAAATATATTTTTATCAAAACAAAAATAGTAAGTGTATCACGGATTTACGAATGATATTTTGTTAGATGATAAATGTGTCAGAAACTAAAGGAAATATCTAAAATAGCTGTGCATGTCGTTGAGTATTCTTGTAAAATATATTTAATCCATACTTCATAAGCCCGATCAAATAAATTATCTAAATTTGATACATAAAAGTCTATATATAAAGTTACTACGTTGTTCCAAAAAAGAAATTCAATTTCTTTTTTATAGGTGACTCTTTCACTTTTATCTAAAAATTTTCAACTTTTTTATTTAATTACTCTCATCAGGTTATTACTATAATCAATTGTTGGTCTGTATGGTATTTAAGTGTGTTTGTGTACAAAATAATTACGCAAAAGAAAAACATGTTTTATTGAGCTCTTAATTAGTATAAGGTTCGAAGATGTATTTTATTTATAAAATCCTAAAAAATAAATGTCATATGGTTTATATAGCGATAAAAATATCTATATATTTATTTGATTTATAGGTATTTAGTTTTTTTTATAAATAATTACCGTATAATCGAGCAAGAGTTATGCAGGTTTGATAAAATAAAAAAGCAACTAACTGATTGATAGTTAATTGCTTTTTTTGGTACGGATGAAGGGAATCGAACCCCCACGCCTCACGGCACTAGATCCTAAGTCTAGCGTGTCTACCAGTTCCACCACATCCGCATACTGGTTTTGGACTGCAAATATACATTTATTTTGTAAAATGTAAAATAATATTTTAATAATTTTTAAGAGTGGAAAACCATAGTATTTTAATGACCCTCTAATTAATATGTAAATAGTGAAATTAAAAAATAAAAAGTTTTTAAATATCGATAAAAAATTTAAAACATAATAATATAAATCATAGGTAAAACTAAAATAAAAAGTTCAAACTACCTCATTCATTTAGGATATTATAAGCTTTGAAATTAATTTAATGTAACACATAAAATATTAGAGGGCGTTAACAAAAGTTAAACCCTTGTGAAATATGATTTCTGTCAGTTATGCTATGAAAAAGAAAAATATCAAATTTAGCTTAATATGGGGTAAATAAAGACATTGTGAATTTTTATTTTAGCTGTAATGCAGTAATTTACTGTTATTTATAATGATTCCAGATTGGTTGATGTGGGGCAAAAACTCCGATTTTAACTTTTTAAGTAAATTTCAATATTGTATATTTGCAGCCTAACATTAAACTAAAAATGACTAAAAACGGTGTAAGCCCTGATAAAGAGATAGTTTTTAGCACTGAATCCTTAAATAAAGTACAAGAAATAGTCGCAAGATATCCGGAAGGTAAGCAGAAATCTGCTTTAATTCCTGTATTGCACTTGGCTCAAAAAGAATTTGGAGGATGGCTAGATGTCCCTGTTATGGATTATGTGGCTTCTTTATTAAATATTTCACCAATTGAAGTGTATGAAGTAGCTACTTTTTATACAATGTTTAATATGCAGCCTGTAGGAAAGTATGTATTAGAGGTATGTAGAACCGGGCCATGTATGTTAAATGGAAGTGATCAAATCATAGAACATATCAAAGAAAAATTGCAAATAAAAGAAGGAGAAACTACTGCAGATGGTATGTTTACATTAAAACCTGCAGAATGCTTAGGGGCCTGTGGGTATGCGCCTATGATGCAAATCGGTAAATTTTATCATGAACATCTGACCAAAGAAAAAGTGAATGAAATCATTGATCTTTGTAGAGCAGGAAATATTGCAATTGATTAAATAATAATTTAGAAGCATATATAATAATATAATGAGTAAAAAATTATTGCTTAAAAATATTGATGTAGAAGGAATAAAGACTTTTGAAGTTTTTAGAAAGCATGGAGGATATACCGCCGCAGAAAAAGCCCTTACAATGACTCCGGATGAAATCTTGGAAGAAGTAAAAACCAGTGGTCTTAGAGGGCGAGGAGGAGCCGGATTCCCAACTGGTATGAAATGGAGCTTTTTAGCTAAACCGGAAGGAGTTCCACGTTATTTAGTGGTTAATGCTGATGAATCAGAACCAGGTACATTTAAAGACCGTTTCCTAATGGAATATATACCCCATCAGCTCATAGAGGGAATTCTTATTTCTTCTTTCTGTTTAGGAGCGAATGTTTCTTATATCTATATACGAGGAGAATATTCCTGGATACCCGATATATTAGAAAAGGCGATACAAGAAGCGAAAGCAAATGGTTTTTTGGGGAAAAATATTAAAAATACAGGGTATGACCTTGAAATATATGTACAACGAGGTGCTGGAGCTTATGTATGTGGAGAAGAAACCGCCTTATTAGAATCATTAGAAGGAAAAAGAGGAAATCCAAGATTAAAACCTCCGTTCCCCGCTGTGAAAGGGTTATACCAATGCCCAACTGTAGTAAATAATGTAGAAACCATAGCTACAGTGCCGGCAATCATTTCTATAACCGGCGCAGAATATGCAAAAATGGGGGTAGGAAGATCAACAGGAACCAAATTAATTTCAGCATGTGGAAATCTGAATAAACCGGGAGTCTATGAAGTTGACTTTAATTTAAGTATAGAAGAATTTATTTACAGCGAAGAATATTGTGGAGGAATACCTAATGGGAAAAAACTAAAAGCCTGTATTCCCGGCGGGTCATCCGTACCTATTTTACCGGCAAAGCTGTTATTAAAAACAGCCAATGGAGAAACCCGTTTGATGAATTACGAAAGTATGGCTGATGGTGGGTTTGTTACAGGGACAGCTTTAGGCTCAGGAGGGTTTATAGTATTAGACGAGGATCAGTGTATTGTACGTCATACTATGACTTTAGCACGTTTTTATAACCATGAAAGTTGTGGCCAATGCACCCCTTGTCGTGAAGGTACTGGATGGATGTATAGAATATTAAGAAAAATAGAAGAAGGTAGAGGAGCGTATGAGGATATCGATTTATTGTGGAGCATACAAAATAAGATAGACGGAAATACAATATGTCCTTTAGGAGATGCAGCATCCTGGCCTGTTGCAGCAGCTATAAGACATTTTAGAGATGAGTTCGAATGGCATATTAATAATCCTGAATGTTTAACTAAAAATTATGGTATAGCTGAATATGCAACTATTTAACAAAAGTAATTTATTGTTTTTATTAGCAATATTTACAATGGGTACAGTCGATGCCCAAGAAAACAAAAGAAAAGCCCACAGAAAAGGTGAAGTATATGCCTACTGGGGTTGGAACCGAGCTTATTATGGAAGATCATCTGTCCATTTTACAGGAAATGATTACAATTTTACCCTACACGGCGTTAAAGGTGACGATAAACCGATCGGATGGAATTTTCATGATTTTTTAGATCCAACAAGAGTAACAATACCACAAGTAAACTATAGAATCGGTTATTTCTTTAAAGATAACTGGGCGGTTTCTTTAGGTATGGATCATATGAAATATGTTGTTAGACCGGGACAATGGGTAAAATCTACTGGAACGATAAATACTCCAGGATTTGAAAATGCAATTGTAGATGGAGAATACATTTATTTAGACGATAATTTTTTACATCTAGAGCATACTGACGGTCTAAATTACCTAAATGCAGAGTTAGAATATTATCATAATTTCATAACATCCGGCTTCTTTAAATTGAATAGTATTGCAGGAGGAGGTTTAGGGGTCGTGATACCAAAAACCAATGCCACAATAATGAATAATGAAAGACATGATAAATTTCATTTGGCAGGATGGGGCTTAGACGCAAAAGTAGGAGCAGAATTACTTTTTTGGAAGCTATTTTTCTTACGAACTGAATTAAAAGAAGGAGTAATATCAATGCCGGATATTAGAACAACTTCAAACAGTTCAGATAAAGCTTCCCAAACAATTTTGTATCTCCAATGGAATTATACATTCGGATTCAGTTGGCATTTTTAATGCATCAAGTTATATAAAAATCTAATGAACGAACAACCAAATAAAATAAAAGTAACAATAGATGGAATTACTGTAGAAGTAAATCCAGGGATTCCAATTGTAGAAGCAGCACGCCAAATCGGAGGAGCTTCAGTTCCTCCTACGATGTGTTATTATAGTAAATTGGAAGGAAGTGGAGGACGTTGCCGCACTTGTTTGGTAGAAGTGTCTAAAGGGTCGGATAAAGATCCTCGTCCCATGCCAAAATTAGTACCAGCTTGCCGAACTAATGTAATGGATGGAATGGAAGTAAAAGTTATTACTTCCGAAAGAGTAATACAAGCTGTACAAGGAGTTACGGAATTTTTACTAATCAACCATCCTTTAGATTGTCCAATATGTGATCAAGCCGGTGAATGCAAACTTCAAGATTTAGCTTATGAGCATGGATTAGATAAAACCCGTTCCGAGTTTCCAAGAAGAACTTTTCAATCTGACGATTTAGGACCATACATAAAATTAAATATGAACCGATGCATTCTCTGTGCAAGATGCGTATTAGTTGCCAATCAACTGACAGATCAAAGAAATCAGGGAATACTATTCAGGGGAGATCATGCAGAAATAAGCACTTATATAAGTAAAGCCATTGAAAATGATTTCTCAGGTAATATGATAGATGTATGTCCTGTAGGAGCCTTAACAGATAGAACTGCAAGATTTAAGAGCAGAGTTTGGTTTACAGAACCGGTAAATGCTACCTGTACCTGTGAAAAATGTAGCGGTAAGGCAGTCTTATGGATGAAAGGAGATACCATCATTAGAGTAACTGCACGTAAAGATGCATACAATGAGGTAGAAGAATTTATTTGTAACGATTGCAGATTTGAAAGAAAAGACGTGAATTATTGGAACATTGAAGGTCCTGCACACATTAGTGATCATTCGGTAATTTCGGTTAATCATTATGAGTTACCAATACCTAAAAATGATCCACATTACAAAATTGAAAAATATAAAGCTAAAACATTAGAATAATATACATATGTGGTTTACAGTAGTATTGGTAGTTATTTTATTTGTGTTATGTTTAGGAGCTGCAGCTTATGAAACATTAATGGAAAGGAAAGTAGCTGCCTTTTTACAAGATAGGATTGGGCCAAATAGAGCTGGAAAATTTGGTTTATTGCAACCGTTATGTGACGGAGGAAAACTATTTTTTAAAGAAGATTTTGTTCCCAAAAATGCAGAAAAATGGTTGTTTATCATATCCCCCGGGATACTTATGCTCATTGCATTAAGTACTGGAGCAGTCATTCCATGGGGTAAATCTTTATTTATCGGTGGAGAATCTTATTTAGTTCAAGTAGCAAATATTGATGTAGGAGTTCTCTATATAATGGGGATCGTGTCAATCGGTGTGTATGGAATCATGTTAGGAGGTTGGGCCTCCAATAATAAATATTCTCTATTAGGAGCGATAAGAGCTTCATCTCAGATGATTTCCTACGAATTAGCCATGGGATTATCATTGCTGTCAATCATTATGATGACTGGAACTTTAGATTTACGAGTAATGGTAGAACAACAAGCCTCTAATTTATATGGATTATCTTTCTTAAACGGACTGGCTTGGAATGTATTTTATCAACCTTTGGCATTCGTACTCTTTGTTACATGTTCGTTTGCAGAATTAAATAGAGCTCCTTTTGACCTAGCAGAATGTGAATCAGAGCTAATTGGAGGATATCATACAGAATATGGTTCTATGAAATTCGGAACTTTCCTCTTTGCGGAATATATAAATATGTTTATAAGCTCGGTATTAATAAGCACCCTATTTTTCGGAGGATATAGTTTTCCTTATATGAATAAATTGGCTGAAAATGGAACTTTAGGAGAAAATGCAATAGGGATTCTTAGCATCGTGTCATTATTAATTAAAACAACCTTCTGCATATTCTGTTTTATGTGGGTTAGATGGACTTTGCCAAGATTCAGATACGACCAGCTTATGCGTTTAGGATGGAGAGTCATGATACCTCTATCTATACTCAATTTATTAATAACTGCAACAATGGTTGTTTTTGGCTAAAAAATAAAGAAAAAAGTAAAGAAAGATTAAAATTTATGCAGAGGCTTACCAATAAATCTAAAATAATTTCAAATAAAGAAATGACTTTAAAGGAAAAAATATACCTTCCTGCTGTATTAGGAGGTATGAAAATTACCTTCAGTCATTTTTTTAAAAAACCGGTTACTACTTCATATCCAGAAGAGAAGAGAGATTTCAGCCCAGTTTATAGAGGTCGTCATGTCCTTAAAAGAGATGATGAAGGAAGAGAACGATGCACCGCGTGCGGATTATGCGCATTAGCTTGTCCAGCAGAAGCTATAACAATGGTAGCTTCAGAAAGAAAAAGAGGTGAAGAGAATCTATATAGAGAAGAAAAATATGCGGAAAGCTACGAAATAAATATGCTCAGATGTATTTTTTGCGGAATGTGTGAAGAAGCATGTCCGAAAGAAGCTATTTTTCTAACTGATCGACTGGTAATGCCGGAACATTTGCGTGAAGGTTTCATATATAGAAAAGATAAGCTTGTAGAAAGTATGGATAACAGAATTGATGTTTCACAAAGACAAATAAAAAAATATCCAGTAGAAAAATAAAAATTATGGAAGAAATTTTGTTTTATTTAGTATCTACGTGTGCAGTTGTGAGCGCATTATTTGTTGTTTTCAGTAAAAATCCTATGTACAGCATAATTTCATTAATTCTAACCTTTTTTTCCATAGCTGGGTTATATATAATGTTAAATGCTCAATTTTTAAGTATAGTTCAAATTATAGTTTATTCCGGAGCCATCATGGTATTATTCCTTTATGTGCTCATGATGTTAAATTTGAAAGAAAAAGATGAACCTTTAAAAGGAAGTGCATTTAGAATATTGGCAACCGTATGCGGTGGAATGGTATTCATAGGCTTTATTGGAGCACTGAAAGGATATCAGCAAATAGATTTTCCAACCAGTCCGGATAGCCAAATAGGATTGACCAAAAATTTAGGTCATTTATTATTTAGTAAATATGTATTACCCTTCGAGTTAGCAGGAATTCTATTCTTAGGGGCCTTAGTAGGTGCAGTAATGATAGGAAAAAGAGATTTATAACAAAATATATTTTCTTGAAATAAAAAAGAAATGATTAATAGTTTATTACAAAGTATACCGGTAGATTATTTTATATACTTATCCGCTTTACTATTTTGTATTGGAGTGACAGGAGTATTAGTAAGAAGAAATGCAATAATAATTTTAGGATGTGTGGAGCTGATGCTTAATTCAGTTAACTTATTGTTGGCAGCTTTCTCTGCCTATAAAGGAGATGCAGATGGACAAATTCTAGTGTTTTTTATCATGGTTGTAGCAGCTGCGGAAGTTGCAGTAGGACTAGCCATCATAACTATGATGTATCGAAATACACGATCTGTAGATGTAAGCTTATTTAATAGACTAAAAGGATAAGAAATGGAGAATATTATATATCTAATACCAATTTTACCACTTTTTGGATTTTTAATTTGTGGAATTTTTGGAAATAAAATGCCTAAAAAGGTTGTAGGAATAATTGCTAATTTAGCCGTTTGGATACCTTTTTTCTTATCTGTTTATTTATTCAGTACATTTACAGAACCCATCAAAGCATCATTATTTGATTGGTTTACAGTAGACCATTTACATGTTAGTTTTTCCTTTCAAATAGATCAATTATCCTTAATAATGATGATGATCGTTACAGGGATAGGTTCGCTTATTCATTTATATTCTATAGGATATATGCATGAAGATAAAGGTTTTTATAAATTCTTTTCTTATTTAAATCTTTTCATATTTTCCATGCTTCTGTTAGTAATGGGAAGTAACTTCCTAATACTATTTATCGGATGGGAAGGAGTAGGATTTTGTTCCTATTTACTTATCGGATTTTGGTATACAAATAAAGAATATGGATATGCAGCCAGAAAGGCATTTGTAATGAATAGAATTGGAGATTTAGGTTTACTAATTGGAATATTCATGCTGTTTTATTATTTTGGAAGTGTAGAATATACCGATATAGCAGCTAAAGCCAATTTATTTAAACTCAATGACCCGATATTAATAACCGCCACTATATTTCTTTTTGTAGGGGCTATGGGAAAATCTGCACAAATTCCTCTATATACTTGGTTGCCTGATGCTATGGCAGGACCAACCCCTGTTTCAGCTTTAATCCATGCTGCAACTATGGTTACTGCAGGTATTTACATGATTATAAGATCCAATGCAATCTATAGCTTGGTACCGATTACCTTAGATTTTATAATGTATATCGGACTAGCTACTTCCATATTAGCCGCATTCATAGGATTAAGACAAAACGACATCAAGAAAGTTTTAGCTTATTCAACTGTATCACAATTAGGACTAATGTTTACGGCCTTAGGAGCAGAAGCGTATACAACCGCTTTATTCCATGTAATAACTCATGCGTTTTTTAAAGCATTATTATTTTTAGGAGCAGGAAGTGTTATTCATGCGATGAGTGGAGAGCAAGATATGAGATATATGGGCGGTTTAAGAAAAAAAATACCTGTAACCTATTGGACTTTTTTAATAGGAACGTTGGCCATATGTGGAATTCCGCCTTTAGCAGGGATGTTCTCTAAAGACGAAATTTTAGTGGCACTTTGGACTAAAAATAAAGTTATCTGGGGACTAACACTATTTTCTGCCGCTTTAACATGTATTTACATGTTCCGTCTTTTATTCCTTACCTTCTTTGGAGAATTTAAGGGGACAGAAGAACAAAAGAAACATATGCATGAAAGTCCTGCAATAATGACATTTCCATTAATCATATTGGCTATATTGACTACAATCGGCGGAGGATTAAATCTACCCCATTATTTAGGTGAGGGCATATCTCAAAAATTAGCACATTGGTTGCAGCCTATATACGTTGGTTTACATATACATGAAGAGCCTTCTTTTGGAATCGAGATGACCTTGTTAGCCATAACTTTAGCGGTCATAGCTTTAGTAGCCATTGTTTCTTATAATAAATATGTAACGAGAAAAATACAAGCCCAAATTGTTGAGAACATGAGTGGCTGGGAAAAAATTTCAGCACATGCTGCCTACATTAACGAATTTTACAATGAAGTAATTGTTAATCCGGTTTTAAACCTTGGAAAGTTTCTGAAGAATATTGTGGATAAATATATCATAAACGGAATAGTAGAAGGAACAGCAAAAACCGTCAAGGGTTGCGGAAGTGTTGTAAGATTAATACAAAACGGTAACGTAGAGTTTTATGTATTTGCAATGTCCCTAGGTATATTTATTTTATTACTAGTTGCAGAATTTTTAAGTCATTAATATTAAATACAAAAGTAAAAAGATATAATGTTAACTTTAGCAGTACTACTTTTACCAATAATAGGATCAGGCATATTATTTGCCTTAAAGGGAAATGTTTCAAAATATTTAGCTTTTATAATTGCAATATCCGAATTGGTATTAACCGCTATTATTTGGTATAATTTTAAAGCAAATTCAGGCATTCAATTTGAATTTGGTAAAGAGCTTTATTTTTCTCCGATTAAATCCACCTTACATTTCGGTATGGATGGTTTAACTCTTCTAATGCTTCTTTTAACCAATACATTAACGCCTATAATTATATATTCATCATTTAACGATGAACGTCCTGCAAATTTTTATGCTTTAATTCTGTTAATGCAGTTTGGATTGGTAGGAATATTTTCCTCCTTGGACGGATTAATGTTTTATATATTCTGGGAAATTACCTTACTTCCAATTTGGTTTATATGCGGAATATACGGAACGGGAGAAAACAGATTGAAAATAAATTATAAATTCTTTATTTATACATTTTTCGGATCCCTATTTATGTTAGTAGCATTGATCTATGTCTATTTACAAGCAGGATCCTTTGATTTAAATGCGTTATACGCAGTTAAAATCAGTTCACAAGCCCAAATATTTATCTTTTGGATGTTTTTCCTTGCATTTGCCATTAAATTGCCTATCTTCCCATTCCATACTTGGCAAGCCGATACTTATACAATGGCTCCTACTCAAGGATCAATGCTATTATCAGGCATAATGCTTAAAATGGGAGTATTTGGAATTATAAGATACTTATTACCACTTTCGCCAGAAGCAGTAGGAGGTACTTCAGGTACAATAGCTTTAATTTTATCCATCATAGGAATTGTATATGCATCATTGATAGCAATCGTTCAGAAAGATATCAAACGACTGATAGCTTTTTCTTCTATGGCTCACGTGGGATTAATAGCTGCAGGTATTTTTGCTAGCGCAATTGTTTCCATGCATTGTGGAATAGATATAACAGGAATAGAAGGAGCTTCCGTTCAGATGTTAGCTCATGGTGTGAATGTAGTTGGATTATTTTATGTTGCGGATATATTAATTAAAAAATTCGGTACTAGAGATTTAAGTAAAATGGGTGGTTTAGCAACAAAAGCTCCGTTTTTAGCTGTTTTATTTATGATTATATCCGTAGGAACTATGGCAGTACCTTTAACCAATGCCTTTATCGGAGAATTTCTTTTATTAAAAAGTGTCTATACACTAAGTATCTGGGGAGCTATTATCGCAGGTTTAACTCTTATACTCTGTGCTGTTTACGTTACTAAAATGTATGGAATGTCTATGTTTGGTAAAGGAAATAAAGAATTTTTAGAAGGTCAAAAAGATATTTCATTACAAACTCGAATAGGTTTGATGGTAATAGCAACATTGATTATAGTCTATGGTGTATATCCACAACCTTTGTTGTCTTTATCTTCTGAAACTGCACATCAAATAGTATCACTTTTAGTAAAATAAAAGTACTTTATAAATTAGTAAATATTGTTAGAAGATATTTAGGCTGCTGAAACTTATTTGAGTGTAAAAGTTAAATATGCAATTTTCTAAAGTTATTCATATTTACCTTACAATTATAATAAAAAGCTAAGAAACATAATTATATTTACCATATAGGAAAAAATAAGGAGAATAACCTCCTTAGGTAATTTTGCTAACAAGTAATGTGTGGATAATATCCATGAAAAAGGGGTTTGTTATTTTAAATATGACAGTAACCCCTTTCGGATCTTAGATATCAATAACCAAAGCCTCTTCAATATTAGCAATTTTAGAAGGTCTGGAT
>NZ_JAMBJZ010000006.1:0-44907 GCF_025291155.1 Apibacter sp. | reverse complement strand
TAATAACACATCCTATAATTATTATAGCATCATAGATCTCCTTTTTACAAAGTTGTGTTGCTGCATATACTAATTCCACAGAACCGGGAACAAATACTGAATCTATTTGAGATTCTTTTGCTCCTAAATCCAGTAAAGTATCAATAGCGCCTTGGTGTAAATTATAAGTAACTTCAGAATTCCATTCTGAAATAACAATACCGAAACGATAGGCTTCGGCATTGGGTAAATTTTCCTTATTGTAGATAGATAAGTTTGTTGTTGCCATTATTGTTTTCCTGTTGCGTATGTAAGTCTTTCAATATATGCATCTACTTCTCCGGAAGTATCGATATCAGGATATTTATCTTTAATATTTTTGAAAAACTCTAAGGCTTTTTCATTCTGATTTAAAGACATAGCTAATATACCGGCTTTTTTATTAAATTGATAAGCGGTAGCAGCGGTGGAACTTTCATTAGCAGCCTTAGTCATAAAATTTAATGCTTCATCTGTGTTATTTAGCTCTACATAAGTGTCTGCGATTGCTCCGTATTTTACAGCTTTTAAATCTTTGTCTGAAGTATCGAATTTATTAAAATGTTCCAGTGCATTTTGATAATTTCCTTTTTTATATTCAGCAATTCCTGCATATAAATGAGCAAATTTTCCCGTTTTAGTAGAACCGTATTCTTCAGCGATATCTATAAATCCTGAAATACCGCTTGATTTTCCTCCTAATGCTTGATCTGTCTTTCCTTCATTATATAAATTTTCAGCATCAACCATAAGATTAGAAGCTTCAATATTTTTTGGAGTTATAACATAATTATCATAAATTACATAGCCTAAAACAGCGATAATTACTATTCCAAAAAAGATACCAATAGGTTTGGCATACTTTTGTAAAAATTTCTCTCCATCAATGGCGGAAGTATTTAAAGAATCTAAAATTTCTTTAGTTGCGTAATTGTGCTTTCCTGTATGTTTTGACATGAGCCGTAATGTGTTTTTTAGTGCGCTAAAATAGGCAATTATAAATTGAAATGCAAATTTTTAATTTCCCTACACTCTAAGAAGGTTTTGAATTTTTCACGAGATATTTCTTCTGCGCCTAGTTGTTCTAGATAAGAAGAATGAATTTGACAATCAATCAGTTTGTACTGATGGGAATGTTTTTGTACGAAATAGGTAAAACCACATTTAGAAGAATTACTTACTTTTGAAAACATACTTTCGCCGCAGAAAACTATATGTAAATCGATCCCATAAAATCCTCCTACCAAATCATTGTTTTTCCAAACCTCAACGCTTTTTGCTAATCCCAATTCATGTAAAGTACAATAAGCATTAAACATCTCATCGGTTATCCATGTTCCTCTTTGTCCGGGTCTTTTAATAGAGGCACATTGAGAAATTACTTCAGAAAAGCATTGATTTTCCGTAAAATGAAAATATTCCTGATTTAAAATTTTCTGTGTTGATTTAGAAATCTTTAATTTATTCGGATAGAGTACAAACCTAGGATTCGGAGACCACCATTGTATGATTTCATTGGGATTATACCAAGGAAAAATACCGGATTTATAAGCCAGAAGCAACCGTTCAGGAGAAAGGTCTCCACCGATAGCAAGAAGACCACTTTCATCAGCTTTATGAATATCCGGGAATTCTAATTTTTTTGTTAACCAAATCATATTATTAAAAAAGAATTTAATTAAAGCGAATAATATTACAAATTAGTAACTTTAAATTTTGAAGTTATTCAAGTTCTATCTTTAAGCATCTTTTTTATATGCTCCACTTCAGCTTCTAAATCATTAACCTTATCATATATTATAGCAGGATCGGGTAATATAAAAAAAGATACATTTTAACATTTCAAATTTCAATAATCTCTTGGGGGGCTATGTTTAAATTAGGATATTCACGTTGATTATCGCTTTTTAAAAGTAGATTATTATACTTCTTTATTCTATTGATAACTCTTTTTACTACTCCCATCATTGGTAATTATTATATATACTTTATTATCTTTTACATCTCTTTCCCAGTTTCCTAGCCATTCACCAACTACATACGAACCACTTTGTAGTGTAGGATACATAGAATGACCATCAAACTGAAATATGCGAAAAATTATGTAGATTAGGCAAATGAAAACTAGGTAATTCGCTGATAAAAACAGGATCATTACAAGATAAAAGATATACTGTTGCAGCTTTGGTTGGCACTAATACTATGTTGTCATTTTGCAAACTATCTACTGTTACTATTTTAGGTAAATGCTCTGATATGGCAAATTTCTTTATGTCCTTTAAAGGATTATCTTCTACTCCGTCAATTAACCAAGAATAAGAAATATTAAATTCACGTATAATATTTGATATAGTATCTATTGATGGAAATATTTTACCACTCTCCATTTGAGACAAAGGGGACTGTTTAATTCCAATTTTATTGGCAAAATCAATCTGACCAAGCCCTATACTCAATTTCAACTCTTTTATTCTCAATCCTATAGACATGTATTATTAAATAATTTTAATAATTTAATATAGAACAATATTAAATATAAGTATATTTTTATTGTGTTACATATACAAAAGTAATGTAATTATTAAATAACAAGAATATTAAATGATATTAATATGAAAACAAAACAGAAAAAGAAACCCAAATATTTAGGAGTAATGTATCTCAAGCAATCCTCTGATTATATAAACAACAAAGATGATTTTTTAGTTATGACAATCGCATAACTTTTGGAGGAAACTATTATGAAATGAAAGCAATTATTGATTGTTACAAATTAGTTTCAAAAGATCAGAATAGAAGCACTTTTTAATAAATAATACTTTATACAATATAATATTTAACCAACCGGGTGAATTTTCTCTACATACTGACACTTTAGAAAGCAGGTAAAAGATGTACCGCTCATTTATTAATAGATATTGGCAATATATAGTAGAAAATAATACTAACGAGGTGTTAAGTTATGAACAATTAGAATCCTTTTACCCTGATTTTAATGCCGGGTTTAAATACGTAGAAAAGCAAAGAGGTTGTGAGTATGTTGTAAGGAAATTAGAACCTAAAAAACTGCAATTTAAAGGTACGTTACTATTTTCTAACATTACCTCCCCCACATTAGATGAAATATCTAGGGTGTAAAAAATAGTTATAACTGAGATAGATAAACTGAATTCAAGATTTAAGTGTGATATAAGGGATATATCTCTGATTAAAATCCAAGGAGTAAACGGGCAATCTTGGTTTATTGCTTAAGGAAATGAAGCTAGTTGTTACTGTGAAATAGTAGATGCTGATAATGATGGATGGATATATTATTCTACCGTATCGGTAGGAAATATGAATATGAATTTAGGTGAATCTGTCAAATTTTTCAATCCATTCACCAAATACGAAATATTAAACAATGAATGCCCTACATCAGCGACTGAAAGATTTAACAACAACAATTTTCAAGGATATCCAAAATCGTTGAATGGAAAATCTTTTAAATATTTAATTTATGGAGAGTTATTAAAAAAAGAAAATAGAAATTGTATATGCGCTGTAAGAAGTGGAGAGACTCTTGTAGCAGAAAAATACTGAAATAAATGGTAATCTTAAATTTCTTTTAAGATAAAGTAAAAAATATGAATTAAAAAAATGAATATATCGTAAAAATATCATGGAAGGATAATTTAATCCTTTTTTAAATTAGATATATAGTAAGCCTCATTTTTTTTGAGGCTTACTGTAGTTTTTAACGTATGGATGGATGAAATTTTATCCAAAAATTATAATTTTAAATGTAAACTAAAATTCCAAATGTTAAATTAGTACTTTTGTTTGAAATTTTAGTTTACTATTCTGATTAGGTGCTTAAATGCTCCTTTTAATACTACTTTTAAAAAGGTAAATCGTCATCCTCTTCTTCTTGCATAATAGGGTTTGAAGGTGCAGAAGATACATGAGCGGATGGCTGAGCCATAGGATTTTCTTGTCCCATACCGGATACAGGCATTAGTTTTTCAATTCTCCATCCTGTAATACTGTTAAAATATTTAGTTTCACCTTGTGGGTTAACCCATTCACGCCCTCTTATATTAATAGATACTCTTACATCATCGCCTACATTAAAAGAATTAATAATATCTACTCGATCACCCAAAAGTTCAATTAGTATATGTTGAGGGTATTGTTCTTCAGTAGTTACCACCACTTCCCTTTTTCTAAATCCACTATCAAATGTCTGAATATCTGATATTAATTTTATTCTTCCTGCTATTTCCATAACTTCTGTTTTTTGTTTAAAATACAAAAATAAAAAATTATTTTCAGCGAAAAAAGACATTACAGAGTTTTGATAAAAGAAAGGGTCTCACTAAAGAGACCCTTGTATATATGATATAAAAAAGATATTTTTTATTTTATCTTTTGATCCATTAATTGCATAAATTGATCTAATTTCGGAAGAATTACAATTTCAGTTCTTCTATTAACAGCTTTATTTTCAGGGTTTGTATTAGGAACTTTTGGTTGATATTCTCCATGGCCTCCGGCAAGTAACCTTGCAGGATCAACACCGAATTTAGATTGTAAAAGCTTAACCACTGAAGTTGCTCTCATAGCGCTTAAATCCCAATTATCTCTTATGCAGCCAGCAGTTGAGCTTCTGAATTGGTCATTGTCAGTATATCCTTGAACTTGTACATCATAATCCTTATAGTCATTAATGATTTTAGCTACTTTTTCTAATACGTTTTCTGCCGTAGGAAGTACATCATAGCTTCCGGATTTATATAACATTTTGTCAGATAAGGAGATGAATACAACGCCTTTTTGTACCTGAACATCTACATCACTATCGTTTAAGTTATCTAAAGATCGTTTTAGTTTATTAGATAAGGCAAGATTTAAAGAATCATTTTTTGCACGTGCTTCTGTCAAACGTTTAATGTATGCGTTAGATGCATTAATTTGTCCGATAAGCTTATCAATATTATCAGTTCCAGCTTTACCTGTAGCCATACAATCAGCTAAATTTTGCTGTAATACATCGTTTTGTTTTCTTATCAAATTCATTTGCTCTTCCAAAGAGTTATTTCTCTCTTTTAATGAAGTAATTGTACGATCTTTATCAACGTTTCTTTCTAAACAAGATTCATAATTAGCTTTTGCCTGTTCAAATTCTTTTCTACTTACACATGACATTGCTAAAAAGCCGATAGAAGATAGCAATGCTAATTTAATAATTTTCATATTCTCTTTATATTTATATATATTTTAGTTAAAATAATTAATCAAAAGTAAGCTATTTAAAGCTTCTCTGACAAATTATAACTGTAAAAATAATAAATTAAATTTAAAAATGGTATAAATATCAGTATAAATATTATTAGCTGTTACAGATTCGAGAGTTACTTAGTAAAAAGTTGTACTTTTGTATTATTAATTACTTATAACAGTATGCTATATTACAGAGATAAAGGTAAAGGCAAAACAATAGTTTTTTTACACGGTTTTTTGGAAAATTCAAGAATGTGGAGATTTTTTCAAAATAAATTATCTAAAAAATATAGAGTGATAGCCATAGATTTACCCGGACATGGAAGGTCTTCTAAAAAAACAAATGAAGTAAATAGAATGGAAGATATGGCTAAAAAGGTAAATAAAGTTTTAGAACATTTGAAAATAGATGAAGTAATTATTAGCGGCCATTCTATGGGAGGGTATGTAGCATTAGCTTTTGCAGAGCAATACAAATATAAGGTGTCCGGATTAGGATTGTTCTATTCAACTACATTACCGGACGATGATATAAAAAAAGAACAACGGTTAAAAGCAGCAGAAGTGGTAGTTAAAAATCCTAAAGAATTTTTTCGCCTATCAATACCTAACTTATTTGCCCCTCAAAATGTACCTAAATTACAATCGGAAATAAAAACCGCTATCAAATGGGCTAAACACGCTTCATTGACAGGAATATCTGCGGCTTTAAAAGGGATGAGACTTCGTAAGGATAGAACAGATGTGGTAAGGGATTTAGGAAAGCCAATTTTCATTATCATTGGAAAATATGATAATGCAATTAAAAATTCCGAATTAATAAAAAAAATGGAAGGCGTTAAAAAACTTTCAATTTATGAATTAGAAACCGGTCATATGGGAGCTCTAGAGGCACCAGAAGAATGTTTAGAAATTTTACAAACTTGGCTAAAACAAAATTATAAGTAATTAAATTATTAGTAATACTTATAATAGGTATGTATTAAAAATAGTATTTATTTGTAATTTTGTATGTATATAAATCTATTTGTTGTAAATATATGATAAAGGTATCTCAAGAAGCTGAAAAAAAAATCATTGAATTAATGAAAGAAAGTGGTTTTGATAATTCTAAAGATTTCGTACGTGTAGGGGTAGTGAGTGGTGGATGTTCTGGGTTATCATACAAGTTAAAATTTGATCATATTCAAAACCCTGAAGATAAATTATTTGAAGATAGAGGAATTAAAATATTGGTGGATAAAAAATCATTCCTTTATCTAGTTGGAACTACATTAGAATATTCAGGGGGCTTGAACGGTAAAGGTTTTATATTTAATAATCCCAATGCCCAAAGGACTTGCGGATGTGGAGAAAGTTTTGCAATATAAAAAATATTAAAAAAACTTTCTCTATAAAGAAGGTTTTTTTAATATTTTCATTTTTATTTAGTCATCACTTCAGCAACCATACTATCCAGTTTTTCTATATAATCTTTATACTTTTGAAATTCTTTAGGATTAGAAGACAATTCTTCAAGAATGGTTTTTCGTATAATAATCCATTTTTGATTTTTTTTAGTAAGTTCAGTTAGCTTATTTATATCTTTTGCTTTGGCAGCATCTATATATTCATCTATATAATCCTTGTATTCAGCCAAATATTTTTGAATTTTAGGATCATCAAACGTAGGAATTTTATGTTTTAAAATTTCGTTGGATTGAACTTTTGAAATTTCATTTTTCTGGTTTTCTTCATGTTGAGAGTCGGGGTCTATTATTTCTTGTATCTCAGAAGCTTTCTTATCATCTTTACAAGATATGAAAGTAAGTAAATTAAAAATCACAAAGGGTAAAACTATTTTCTTCATATAAAAATTTATTTTCGGCTAATGTATAAAAAAAATGATTTAAATATTGCAATAAAGATATAATGCTAATTATCAATTATATATTTATTTCAATAGTAATCTATTAATACATCTTTTAAAAATAAGAAAAAAGGCAATATCGCATTTATAGGAATTATAATACAAATAGTAAAAATTTTTAATATATTTATTTTAGTTAAACATTCAATAAGTTTACATAAAATTTGAAATCTCATTATTTAAAAAATCTATTAATGAGCTTTCGTAATGTATAATAATCTAAGTATTTTTGTACCAAGAACCAACTATGTTTAATTTAATAAGGTAACATGGGTTACCTTTGAATCAAGTAATAATGAGCAAAGCAAAATATACAGAAGAAGAATTACGGTTAGACCTTGAGCAAAAAGACTATGAGTACGGTTGGACCACAGATTTAGAATATGAAGATTTTCCCACAGGATTAAATGAAGAGATAGTTCGAGAAATCTCTAAAAGAAAAAATGAGCCTGAATGGATGTTGGAATGGAGATTAGATTCTTTTAGATTGTGGAAAGAAATGGAAGCCCCTAATTGGCCGAACGTTACATTTAAAGAAACTGATTTCAATAGTATAAAATATTATGCCGCACCCAAAAAGAAAAAAGAATTAAAGAGTTTAGAGGAGGTAGATCCAGAACTAATTAATACTTTTGAGAAATTAGGCATTCCTTTAGAGGAACAAAAAAGATTGACAGGAGTAGCAGTAGATGCTGTGATTGATAGTGTTTCAGTTAAAACCACCTTTTCGGAAACCTTAGCGGAAAAAGGAATTATTTTTTGTTCAATTAGTGAGGCCATTCAAAAACATCCGGATTTAGTAAGAAAATATTTAGGTACAGTAGTTCCAAAAGACGATAACTTTTATTCGGCCTTAAATTCAGCAGTATTTTCTGATGGTTCGTTTTGCTATATTCCTAAAGGAATAAAATGTCCGATGGAATTATCTACCTATTTTAGAATTAACCAATCAGGAACAGGTCAATTTGAAAGGACTCTTTTAATCGCAGATGAAGGAAGTTATGTTTCCTATTTGGAAGGATGTACGGCACCACAAAGAGACGAAAATCAATTACATGCAGCCGTGGTCGAGCTCATCGCATTAGAAGGAGCAGAAATAAAATATTCAACAGTTCAAAATTGGTTTCCTGGAGATAAAGAAGGAAAAGGAGGGGTCTATAATTTTGTGACTAAAAGGGCCCTTTGTGAAAGGAATGCTAAAGCATCTTGGACACAAGTAGAAACAGGCTCTGCAGTAACATGGAAATATCCTTCCTGTATCTTAAAAGGAGATAACTCTATTGGTGAATTTTATTCTATAGCAGTAACCAATAACTTTCAGCAGGCGGATACCGGAACAAAAATGATTCATATTGGAAAAAATACACGATCCACAATAATTTCTAAAGGAATATCTGCAGGAAAATCACAAAATAGCTATAGAGGATTAGTAAAAATTTTACCTCAAGCAGATAATGCAAGAAATTTCTCCCAATGTGATTCTCTACTCATGGGAAATAATTGTGGAGCCCATACATTTCCATATATAGAAATTAAAAATAAAACCGCGCAGATGGAGCATGAAGCAACCACTTCTAAAATAGGTGAAGATCAGATTTTTTATTGCAATCAACGAGGAATCGATACAGAAACAGCGATTGCATTAATTGTAAACGGCTTTAGTAGAGAAGTGTTAGATAAACTTCCCATGGAATTTGCAGTAGAAGCAAAGAAATTACTAGAAATTTCATTAGAAGGAAGCGTAGGATGATTTATTTGTTCAGGAAAAAACTTTCTATCAAATAGGAAGTTTTTTTATTTTTTTAAGAATTATTTCTGCTAATTTTAAAAATTAATTTTATACGTACCGGTTACAGATCTAGTACCGGAGTTACCTTTAACATATTGTTTAATCCACTTTATTCCTGTATTAAGCAAACAAGTATTATTTATTCCCGACTTTCGACTTACGGAAATAACATTTCCGTTTTTATCAAGAGTATAAGAGAAGATAATAGTTCCTGAACCAGCACAATTATGCTCGGGAACCTTACCCCCTCTTCCCATAGTTCCGGGGATAAAACTAATTAATTTTCTCCCATTGCCAATACCTTCGCCGCCATTTCCATTTCCTCCGGTTTCAACTCCTTGATTCTGTCCAGGCCTTCCTCCCGTTCCTTCGCCGGTTGAAGAAGTACTAGTTCCTTTTCCTTTAATTAGATTTCCAAGAGCAGCATTTCCTTTGGGATTACCACCTACTGTAGAATTTTCTGTTCCCACTCCGGCAACAGTATTAGTTTTGGACTTTTTGATAGGTAAATTATTGGTATTTTTAGAAGAGTTTTTGGTTTTACTATTTTTTTTAGTTTCAGTTTTTTTTACAGGTTCAGGTATATTTTCCTTGGAATCGTTTTGATGGGCAAGAATAGTTTTATTTTCTTCTTGCATTAAATCATTCGTAGATATATTATTTTCTGAATTTTCAGCTCTTGCATTATTCCCTTCTCCACGTAAAACTTCCTGGTCAGCCGGTTCTTCTTCTCCAAGCCCTACTTCATCGGTCCCAAAATTAGCACCCAAATCATCTATATCGAAGTTAATATCTATATAAACCGGTGGAGTAACTGTTATAAATACGGTTTTATAAGTTAAAATAAATAATAATAAAGCTCCCGAAATTAAAATGGTAAGAGTACCACTAATTAACTTTTGCTTTTTATTATCATAATATTTAATTCTATAACTTTCACTCATAACCTATTTATCGTCTGAAATGTGCGGGTTTGTGGCAATTAAAACCTTATACTTATTTCTGTTTGCTATATCCATCAAAAAAACAACATCTTTATGTAAAGCCTCTTCATCCGCCGCAATGACGAATGTTGGAGAGGAATTAGTACTAAATAAGGTTTTTAAAGTAGTCTCAATTTCGTTTTTAGCTATCTCTTTTTTATTTAAAAAGTATTTTCCATCCATAGATACCCCAATATAAACTCTTTCAGTAGGCATTTCCTGCCCTTTTGCATTAGGCAATTTTATATTTAAAGCAGATTGGTTTGCCGATGCGGTAAGCATAAAAAAAGTAAGTAATAAAAATATTACATCAGTGATGGAGGCCATACTGAATTCCGGAGAAACTCTATTTCTACTTCGTAATTTCATAAATTAATGAGTAACGGGTTTATTTAAAATGTCCAGAAAATCAATAACAGTAAGTTGTAAAGAATATACGCTTCGATCAATACGAATAACCAAGATGTTATAAAATAAATAGGCTAATAAACCGACAATTAATCCAGCTGCAGTATTTGCCATTGCTGAATAAATACCTCCTGCTAACATTTGAGCACTTGCCTGATCTTGAGCACTGGTAGCAAAAAAAGCAATGATCATCCCGATTACCGTACCTAGAAAACCTAACATAGGAGCAGCACCTGAAATAGTTCCTAATACACCCACGTTTTTTTCTAGTTCAAAAATTTCTAATTGAGCAGTGTTTTCAATAGCATCACTGATATCACGGGTGGGTTTACCGATTCTCATCAGTCCTTTATAAAGAATTCTTCCTTCAGGGGTACGGGTTCTCTTACAAAGATCCAAAGCAGCGTTAATATTTCCTTGATGAATAAGATCTTTAATATCGTTTAATATAGAAGAATTTTTATTTGAAAATCTTTTTATAGTTAAAAACGTTCAAAAAAAATGTAAAGGGAAAACATAAATAATAAAAATAGACAAATCATTACAAATATGCCGATAGGTCCTCCGTGCGTTAACATTTCTAAGAGAGAAAATTGTTTTTCACTAATTTCTTCACCTTGTGCAAGTACCTTTTGTACGGTTTTTAAAGAATCGTTCATATAAATCCTTTTTTGTATAAGAGTTTTTTAAAATATTTGTGCAAAGGTAGGAATTATTGTTAGTCTTTTATTAAATATAATCATATAAGATTAGAAGTAAAATAGTAACTTCGTGTTATTAATTCTTAAAAAGAATGAAAGATACTAATTTTAGTAAAGAAAAAGGAATTATTACTATTATTCAGGATAATAAAACAGGTAAAGTTTTAGCATCAGGAATAAGTACTGATACTTTAATTAAGAAATCACAATTAGAAAGAAAGATTTATTTAAATGATGTATCCTACGATGATTTATATATTTGGGAAGAATGCTTTTGGAATAAAGATAAATCGGTCATATTAATAAAAGTAAAAGCCAATAAAGATTCGGAAAAATATATAATAACCACGGATTTTGCTGAAGAAAATAAAAATTCATATTCCTATTTAAGTTCTTTAGAGAAAAAGATAGGGAAAAGCATTAAAGGAGAAAAGCAGAACACTCATATTACAACAGTTTTAAAAAAAGGAAAGTCAAAAATTGCCCAAAAATTTGGAGAAGAAGCAGTTGAGCTTGTAATAGAAGCAGCCAGAGAAAACGATAAATTATTTAAAGATGAAGCAGCAGATGTATTTTATTATTATTTAATATTGTTACAAGAAAGAGGATTTCTATTGGATGATATTTTAAAGCAATTAAAATTACAAAAGAGGAAAATTTAATAAGGATATTTTTAAAAACTTAAACAACTGCCTCCTTAATTTGCTCAATCTCAATTCCAGCCTCTTTTAAAAAGTCAATTCCACTTGTATCCGAATATTCATTAATATAAACTACACGTGTAATACCGGCTTGATGAATAAGTTTACTACATTCTCGACAAGGGGATAAAGTAACATACAATGTTGCACCTATACACGATTGGGTAGAAGCGGCAACCTTAAGGATAGCATTAGCTTCTGCATGAAGAACATACCATTTAGTAAACCCATTGTCATCTTCACATACATTTTCAAATCCCGTTGGAGTTCCATTATATCCATCCGAAATAATCATACGGTCCTTTACAATTAATGCACCTACTTTTTTTCTTTCACAATATGATAACTTGCCCCATTCCAGAGCCATGCGCAAATAGGCTATATCGTATTTCGTTTTCATGAGATGAAATTACATTTTTTTACTAAAATGTTTTACAAAATATTTATACTTTTTAAAATTTAGCTACTATTATAAAAGAGAAATATTATCCTTAAATAATTTTTTTTATAAATAATAAAAATTATTTGGAATAATTATTGTCATAAATGAAAGATAAAATATCTCAAAATTAAATAATAGTATAATTAACACCGAAAAAATTTTGTTATGGAAAATCTAATAGATTCATTAAAGAAAATAATTACCCCCGATGCTGTTTCTGGCATATCTTCAGAATTAGGTGAAGATATAGGAAAAGTAACTTCAGCCATAAGAACAGCAGTTTCCAGCTTATTCGGAGCAGTTCTAGAAAAAGGAGATGATAACAAATTAGAAAATATATTAAAACAAGCAGGAAATATCCCTTCCCTAATTAATGTAAAAGGATTATTTTCGGGAAAAATGGATTCTGAAACGCAAAACATAAGTTCAGGCTTTTTGCATACTCTTTTTGGAGATAAATTAGGAAACTTTTCTTCCTTGATTTCTTCTTCATCCGGCTTAAAGAATGAAAGCACCAGTAAGCTTATGGGTGTACTATCTCCATTGGTTGCTGGATTTTTAGGGCAGAAATTAATTTCAGGAGGAAATTTTAAAGGATTATTAGGACAGATAAATTCAGAAAAAAATGGCTTTTTATCATCTATACCGTCAGGCTTAGCCGGAATATTGGGAGTGTCTTCCATTTCCAATCTAGGAGATTCATTTTTTAATAAAGTTACTACTCAGACAAAAGAAACTGCTGAAAAAGTTAAAGATAAAGTAGAAGATACTTATCACGAATATAAAGATAAGATGGAAAAACATTCCGGAGGCGGTTGGTTAAAATGGCTTATAATATTTTTACTTGCAGGTATATTAATAATATGGTTATTCTCTAAAAATGGATGCTCTAAAGGAAAAGGAACCGCAACTCCAGTGAATGATTCTATACAGAAAGTAGAACCTAAAAAGACTGGCCAGGATACATTAGCAGAAACTAGTACGGATAATCTCGACAACACAACAGATCAAAAGATAAAAGAATTATTACCCATCACATTACCTAGTGGAGCAGTTATTAATGCATTTCCGGGAGGAACAGAAGATAAAATGGTAAATTTTTTAAAATCCGATGAATATAAAAATGCATCTAATGAAGATTTAAAAAATAAGTGGTTTGACTTTGATGGAATCAATTTTGAATTCGGAAGTGGAACGCAATTAACTCCGGAATCTGAAACTCAAGCAAAAAATATTGGAATTATACTTAAAGAATTTCCTAATGTTAAAATAAAAATTGGTGCTTATACAGATAAAAAAGGAAATGATCAAGATAATTTAAAATTATCACAACAAAGAGCAAATACGGTAAGAGATATTTTTGTTAAAAATGGTTATGGAGATAGAGTAGATGGAGCAGAAGGATATGGGTCTAAATTTGCAAAAGTAGATGCAAATGCTTCTGATAAAGAAAGAGCTAAAGATAGAAGAATTTCTTTGCGTTTTGAAAAATAAAATTTTGATGAGAATGTAATATAGCAAATGAATCAAAACTTCAATTAAGATAAAAACCTTAAAAACTCTCAACAAGGCTCATTCTTTATTTTAAAGAGTGGGCTTTTTTATTTCATACTGAATCATAAGATTGTTATTAAGAATATTATAATTTCCTACAATGATATAAGTGAAAATAATGAAACTTTGGGGAATGATAAGCAAAGAGCATCAAATACTCTTAATTTATGAAAATTAAAAAAAATATAAAAACATAATTTAGTTTTTGGATAATAAAAAGATAATTATTATTTTTGTTGAATTAATCAGGAAAAGTGAAAACAATATTTTTTAATAATAGATCTTGGTGGTGCTCTCAGCTTCGATAGCCGTGGGCATTAAAGGTATATTATTTTAAATAAACTATTAAAAATAAAGAAAAACCTACCGTGTTCGCGGTAGGTTTTTTTGTTTTTTAAATATTTAATTACTAAAATGAAAAAAAAGATGCATACGTATAATGTTGATCAAGAAGGTTATTATGGGGAATTTGGAGGAGCCTATATTCCGGAAATTCTTTATCAAAATGTAGAGTTGTTAAAAAACAGCTACCTAAAAGTTTTAGAAGATCCTAAATTTCAAAAAGAATATCATGATTTACTAAGAGATTATGTGGGTAGACCCTCTCCTTTATATCTAACAAAAAGGTTGTCTCAAAAATATGGATGTAAAATTTACCTCAAAAGAGAAGATTTAAACCATACGGGAGCTCATAAAATTAATAATACAATCGGGCAAATACTTTTGGCGCGAAGAATGGGTAAAACTCGTATAATTGCCGAAACCGGAGCAGGTCAACATGGAGTTGCCACTGCCACCGTATGTGCCTTAATGAATATGCAATGCTTTATTTACATGGGAAAAGTAGATGTTGAAAGACAAAAATTGAATGTAGAGAAAATGCAAATGCTCGGCGCACAAGTTATTCCAGTTACTAGCGGAAATATGACATTAAAAGATGCTACTAACGAGGCAATTCGAGATTGGTGCTCTAATCCCTCCAATACTTATTATATCATCGGTTCAACTGTAGGTCCTCATCCGTATCCTGATATGGTAGCTCGATTACAGTCTGTAATCAGTGAAGAAATTCGAAAACAACTATTAGAAAAAGAAAACAGGAAAAATCCCGATTATTTAATAGCTTGTGTAGGTGGAGGAAGTAATGCTGCCGGAACAATCTATCATTTTTTAAATGAACCATCCGTATCAATTGTATTGGCAGAAGCAGCAGGAAAAGGACTAAACTCCGGAGAATCTGCTGCTACTATACATTTGGGAAAATTAGGTATAATTCATGGAAGCAAAACATTGCTAATGCAATCAGAAGATGGGCAAATAGAAGAACCATATTCCATATCGGCAGGATTGGATTATCCGGGAATAGGTCCTCTACATGCATATCTAGCTAAGACCGGACGATCAGAAGTGTTGGCTATAACTGACGAAGAAGCTATTGAAGCAGCTTTTGAATTAACAAGATTAGAAGGTATTATTCCTGCTATTGAATCAGCACACGCGTTGGGAGTATTGAGTAAAAAGAATTTTAAAGAGGATGATGTGGTTGTCATATGTCTTTCAGGAAGAGGAGATAAAGATATGGATACCTATATAAAAGAACAGAAAAAACGAAACGGATAGAGCATGGAAATACAGGTTAAAACAAAAAAATTATTAGCAGATCTACAAACTCCCGTAGGAATTTATTTAAAAATTCGAGATGCCTTTCCTGAATCAGCGTTATTGGAGAGTTCTGATTTTCATGCTGGAGAAGATAGTTCGTCTTTTATAGCGATGGATCCACTGGCTAAATTTAAAGTTAAAGATCATTTTATCACAACTGAGGTCAATGGGCATGCAATGGAGAAAAAATTAATAAATCCTTTGGAAACAGAATTTGATGATTTTATAAAAAGTTTTCATTTGAAAGGAGAAAATCCAACGAAAATTAATGGATTTTTTGGATACACTTCCTACGATAGTATTCGATATTTTGAGGCTGTTGATCCTGAAAATAATAAATATGAAAATGCAAATATACCGGAACTGTATTATATATTTTACCGATTTATCTTAGTAATCAACCATTTAAAGAACGAATTGGTTATAGTCGAAAATATACCTGAAGGAGAAAATTCCACAATTCATACTCTTGAAGCCTTATTACAAAATAATAATTTTGCTTCTTACAATTTTAAAACAAAAGGGAACGAGATAAGTTTTATCACAGATGAAGAATATAAAGAATATGTAAAAAAAGGGATTGCACATTGCAAAAGAGGCGATGTGTTTCAAATAGTACCTTCCCGTTGCTATTCACAAACATTTACAGGAGACGATTTTAAAGTATATAGAGCTTTGCGCTCCATTAACCCTTCGCCTTATCTTTTTTATTTTGATTTTGGCTCTTATCGTATTTTCGGTTCTTCACCTGAAACCCATTGTAAAATCAATAAAGGACATGCATATATAGATCCTATAGCGGGGACTTATAAAAGAACAGGCAACGATGAAAAAGATAGAGAATTATCGGAAAGGCTTCTACAAGATGAAAAAGAAAATGCTGAACATGTAATGTTAGTAGACTTGGCACGCAATGATTTGAGTAGAAATTGCCATGAGGTAAAATTAGATTTTTATAAACGTGTCCAATATTTTTCACACGTTATTCATTTAGTATCAAGGGTAAGCGGAATAGTTGATAAAGATAAGAACAGTATATCCGTATTTGCCGATACGTTTCCCGCAGGGACCTTATCAGGAGCACCAAAGGTAAGAGCTATGCAGCTTTTGCGTGATATTGAAAAACATATGAGAGGAATTTATGGAGGATGTATCGGATATATTGGTTTAGAAGGAGATTTAAATCAGGCAATCACCATACGATCATTTTTGAGCAAAAACAATATTTTGTATTATCAAGCTGGCGCCGGGGTAGTATCCAAATCAAATCCTGAAGAGGAGCTAAAAGAAGCGAACAACAAATTAAAAGCATTAAAAAAGGCTATCAATTTAGCGGAAGAGTTAAAAAATTAAAAAATATGAAAGCATTACTTATCATTGATATCCAAAATGATTACTTTGAAGGAGGGAAAAATACTTTAAAAAATTCTTTAGAAGCAAGTGAACGAGCTAAAAAAATATTAGAAAAATTTAGAAATGAAAAGCTACCGGTAATTCATATTCAACATGTTTCTTCAAGACCGAATGCAACCTTTTTCCTTCCCAATACTCAAGGAGTTAAAATACATCCGAATGTTCAACCCCTGGAAGGCGAAGCAATCATAACAAAAAATGTTCCTAATAGTTTTATCAATACGGATCTTCAAGACACATTAAAAAAACTCAAAGTCGATGAATTAATCATTTGCGGAATGATGACCCATATGTGTGTAGATGCAACGACAAGAGCAGCAAAAGACTTTGGCTATACTTGTATCTTAATAGGAGATGCCTGTGCTACATGCGATCTTGAAATTAATGGAGAGAAAATACAAGCTAAAGAAGTGCAAAATTCGTTTTTAGCAGCTTTAAGCTATTATTATGCAACTGTAATCACAGCTAAAGAATTTGTAATTTAAATAGTAAAAAAGTGAAGATACTTGTTTTTGATAATTATGATTCTTTTACCTATAATTTAGTTCACCTGATAAAGGAATTAAACTATGAAGATGTAGACGTTTTTAGAAATAATCAGATTCAGTTATCCGATATCTCAAAATATGATAAAATAATTTTATCTCCGGGCCCGGGAATTCCTTCTGAATCAGGACTATTACTTTCTTTAATTGAACACTATGCTCCCACTAAATCAATATTAGGGGTATGTTTAGGAGAACAAGCTATTGGAGAGGCTTTTGATGCAGAATTATCCAATTTGCAAGATGTATATCATGGGGTAGCTACCCAAATAAAAATAATAGAGGACGATTATATATTTAAAGATCTTGGTCCCGAAATAGAGGTAGGAAGATATCATTCTTGGATTGTAAACAGTAACAATTTTCCGGACGATCTTGTTATAACAGCTATAGACGAAGATAAACAAATTATGGCATTGAAGCATAAACAGTACGATGTTCATGGAGTTCAGTTCCATCCGGAATCTATACTAACTCCTAACGGAAAAACCATTATAAAAAATTTTTTAGAAAATTAAGTTGATATGAAACAACTATTAAATAGACTGTTCGAACATCAATATCTTAACAGAGAAGAAGCAAAGGAGGTATTGACCAAAATGGCTGCTGACGAATATAATGAATCACAAATCGCAGCTTTCATCAGTGTATTTCTTATGAGGAATATTAGCATAGATGAGTTTTTTGGCTTTAGAGATGCTCTTATGGATCTATGTGCAGATGTTTCACCATTAGCCAAGTATGATCCTATAGATATTGTTGGTACCGGAGGAGACAATAAAAATACATTTAATATATCGACGCTTTCTTGTTTCGTTGTAGCCGGTGCAGGATATAAAGTGGCAAAACATGGAAATTATGGAGCTACCTCCGTAAGCGGAGCATCCAACGTAATGGAGCAACATGGAGTTCAGTTTACTTCAGATATCGATAAGCTTGAACGTTCTTTAGATGAAACGAATATAGCCTACTTACATGCTCCTTTATTTAACAATGCTATGAAAGTGGTTACACCGGTTAGAAAAGCATTAGGGGTACGAACCTTTTTTAATATGTTAGGTCCTGTAGTCAATCCTATCAAGCCTAAAAGAAATGTATTAGGAGTTTTTAACCTCAAAATGTCTCGCTTATATTATTACTTATATCAAAATACGGATTGTAATTATACTGTTGTACATAGTTTAGACGGGTATGACGAAATATCTTTAACCGATAATTTTAAAGTGGTAACTCAATACGGTGAACATATATATTCTCCGGAAGACATCGGGTTGGAAAAGTGTATACAAATTGAATTAGATGGCGGAAATACACCGGAAGAAGCCTCCAAAATTTTTGATAATGTAATCAGTAATCAGGCTACACGAGCCCAAAAAAATGCAGTAATAGCAAATTCGGCATTTGCTATAAACAATATAAACCCAAGATTATCAATTGAAGAATGTATTAATCAAGCTCGAGAATCATTGGAAAGTGGAAAAACGAAGCAAACTTTTCAGAAATTTCTTGATATTAATAAATAGCAACATAAATTAAAAAACGCGAAAAAGTGAAAAAATTAATTCTTTTGAATTTCATATGGTTCAGCATATTTTCTTATACACAAACTAAAGAAAGAGAAAATAGATTAGTAGGTTCTTGGCAAGGATCGGAAAAAGGAAATCAAGAAGGAGTAGCCAAATATTGGGTACAGCAACGATATAACGATGGAACTTTCCTTCTCTTATTTGTAGCTGTACCTGATGGGGAAGAAGGAAGTGCCGTTGTCGATAAAGGCGAATGGTGGACGGAAGACGGAAAGTTTTATGAGCTACATTATAATACAAAATTTATAGATACCTATTTTTATGAAATTCTTGATGATCAACATGTAAAATTCAGACTTGTTCAATCGAGTAGAGATTTTAATAATTCGGAGTATGAATTTATAGATACTAAGCTCATAGATGGACTTGATTACCACAATTCACGAGATTAATTCACTATATAAAAACACTATTATGCCTACCATATTAGATAAAATTATTGCTTGTAAAAAGAAAGAATTAGAGAATTCAAAGCAGATAGTAACTATAGAAGGCCTTGAAAATAAAATTCAGCATATAAAAAATAGAAATTCATTAAAAAAATCCATACAAAATTCTTCTACCGGTATTATTGCAGAATTTAAACGCAGATCTCCTTCCAAAGACTGGATTTTTAAGGAAGCAAAAGTTAATGAAATTATCCCATTTTATTCTGAAAATGGTGCCAGTGCTATTTCAGTGCTTACAGATCTAGATTTTTTCGGCGGAACTTTACAAGATTTGGAATTTGCAGAAAAATTAACTCAAACGCCACTACTTCGTAAAGATTTTATGATTGATGAATATCAATTATACCAAGCTAAGGCTTATGGAGCTAGCGCAATTTTATTGATTGCTGCTGCTTTAACTGTAGAAAAAACCAAAGAGCTGGCAATGAAAGCAAAAAAATTGGGATTAGAAGTACTCTTGGAATTACATAATGAGAATGAACTGGATTATATTAATGAATGGGTAGATGTGGTAGGAATAAATAACCGTAATTTAAAAACATTTGTTACGGATGTACAAGTTTCTTTCGAATTGAGTGAGAAAATACCTTTAGAATTTTTAAAAATTTCTGAAAGTGGTATTTCTTCTACACAAACAGTAAAAGAACTAATGCAAGTCGGATATAAAGGTTTTTTAATGGGGGAAAATTTTATGAAAACTGAAGATCCCGGTAAAGCATTAAAAAAATTTATAAGCGAACTCAAATAATATAACTTTAAATAAATGAAAGTTAAAGTTTGCGGGATGAAACATCCTGATAATATAGAAAATTTGTCGTTATTGCCTGTGGATTATATGGGATTTATATTTTACCCTAAATCTTTACGATATGTTGGAGAATTATCTCCTAAATTAATACATTCAAGTACTACTCATATGATGAAAGTAGGAGTCTTTGTAAATGAGAATCAAGAGAACCTTTTCAATATTGTCGAAAAATATGATCTTAATGCAATTCAACTTCATGGAAATGAAACCCAAATGTATTGCAAAAATATTGTAAAAAATTTTCCGAAAATCAACGTAATTAAAGCTTTTAGTATACTAGGGGTTAATGATTTAAATCTAACAAAAGAATACGAAGAGTTCTGTGATTTCTTTCTTTTTGATACTAAAAGTCAGCAATATGGTGGTACAGGAAAAAAGTTTGATTGGTCAATATTAAATTCCTATAAAGGAGAAAAGCGTTTTTTTCTAAGTGGAGGAATTTCAATAGAAGATGTAGAAAAAATTAAAGAAATACAACACCCTAAATTATACGGTCTCGATATAAATAGCAATTTTGAAATAGAGCCCGGTAGAAAAGATATAGAATTAGTTAAGCAATTTATACAGCAAATAAAGTTATGAATAGAATAAAACAATTATTTAATAAAAAGCAAAAAAACATTCTTTCCATTTATTTTACTGCCGGTTATCCGAATCTTAATGATACAGGTAAAATAATAAAAGAACTCGAAAAAAACGGAATTGACTTAATCGAAGTAGGCATACCTTTTTCAGATCCTATGGCAGATGGACCTACCATTCAAGAAAGTGGTACTCAGTCCTTGAAAAACGGAATGAACCTAAAATTACTTTTCGAGCAAATTAAAGAAGTTAGGAAAGAAGCTGAATTACCATTAATAATGATGGGATACCTTAACCCGATTATGCAATACGGATTTGAAAAATTTTGTAAAAAATGTAAAGAAGTAGGAGTAGACGGGGCGATTATTCCCGATTTACCTTTTAATGACTATATTTCTGAATACAAGCCGATTTGTGATGCTTACGATCTAAAAGTTGTAATGCTGGTTACACCCGAAACCTCTGAGGAAAGAATACGTTTGATTGATGAAAATACAGACGGATTTATCTATATGGTTTCGTCTGCATCTACGACAGGAGCACAAAAAAGCTTTGACGATAAAAAGTTGGAATATTTTAAAAAGATAAATTCCATGAAGTTGCGTAATCCTCGTTTAATCGGATTTGGAATATCCAATAAAGAGACATTAGAGGCTGCGCAATCTAATGCCAACGGGGCTATTATAGGGAGTAAATTTATCTCTCTGTTGAAAACTAATGACTCAGTGGAAAAGGCAATTCAAGAGTTAAAGACATCTCTAAAAAGTTGATCAAATTTTAGTTATAAAAAATAGTTGTTAATTTTTCGGTTGTAGCATAAATAACAAATAGGATATTTTTGTATAAAAATTATATGATATGGAATCTTTTCAATTTGTAAAATCAGAATAATTTCTATAAAAGATGATGTATAGGTTCTTATAGTTAAGAAAAAAGCTTAATCTTTTTTTAAATGAAAATTATTATTTGTAAAAACTGATGATTCAAATCCTATTGATTTAAAAATACACAGAAAAATGCTTCCTATGATGAATAGGATATATTGTTTTATAATTAATTATTGATAAAAGATAGTGCGTTTGAAAGAACTTTTATCGTGAAAATATAAATTACAGGGATATTTTGTCGTCCTACTTGTTCTGTTCGAAAACTTAGATTTGAAAATGTAGAATTTTTTTCATCAACCAAATAAACTATTGCTAACAGATGACCGCAAATGTAAAATTTGCCGTCTTGTGGAAAAAAATGGAGAGACATCTCAGTATGTACGTATTTTTATTGGAATTTCTGTAAGATCATATGAATATTAAATTAAAAGGTTATAATTTAAGAAAGAAAGGAATTGATTCTTAATAAAATAAGAAATGGTTTTCGAAAAAAAATCATGGAATAATTTTTCATATGTATCAGAAAATTTATAGGATTAATCAGGCGCTTCAAAATCATAAAGAAGGTGAATTTGTAGTCTATGCTGAATTTGATTCCGGATATGAGTTATTAAGTGGATTTATGGATTCATTAAAAAAATAACAGGAAATTCACCTAAAATGAGAAAAGATAAACAGTTGATAACCCTTACTCGAATAAAAACTTCTCTAGGCACAATGATCGCTTGTGCTTCAGAAAATGGTATTTGTTTATTGGAATTTTCAGATTGTAAAATATTGGAAACAAAACTTAGAATGATTACTCAGGCTTTCAACTCACCCATAATACAAGGAGAAAGTAAATTTTTTAAACCCTTAAAACAACAATTGGATTCTTATTTCAAAGGAAATTTAAAAGAATTTGCAATTCCTCTGGATTGGGTTGGTTCAGATTTTCAAAAAGATGTATGGAAAATACTTCTTCAAATACCTTACGGTAAAACTTCCACCTATGCGATTCAAGCTCAGCAGATGGGCAAACCCTCATCAATTCGAGCTGTGGCTAAAGCTAACGGAATGAATAAAATATCGCTCTTGATACCTTGCCATAGAGTAATAGGTTCCGATGGGTCTTTAACAGGCTATAGCGGAGGGCTTTGGAGAAAGAAAAAGTTACTGGAATTAGAGTCAAGTTTTCCGTTACAATTAAAATTGTTATAAATAATAGATAAACCCTATATCGATAAATGGCTATATATCAATTTTTACATTTAAATTATGGGGCACATAAATCTTTTCAATTATCAATTAATTCAAAATCTAATTGCTTTTTCTCCAGATTGGCTTTGATTACTTTTATGTAAACGGTATCTCCCAGTTGATATTGGTTACCTGTTCTTTGACCGATAATTGAATATGATTTTTCATCATATCGATAATCATCTTCCCGAATATCTCTTATTTTTATCATTCCTTCTGTACCAAATTCCTTAATTTCCACATAAATTCCATATTCGGTAACTCCGGAAATAACTCCTTCAAAAGATTCTCCAATATGTTTTTCCATAAATTTTACCTGCATATATTTAATACTATCTCGTTCTGCATCAGCAGCTAATTTTTCCATATTGCTGCAATGCTTAGCCTGCTCTTCGATGATCTCTTTATTGGCAGAAGGTTTTTTGTCTAGATAATCCTGTAAAAGGCGATGAGCTATAACATCGGGATACCGTCGTATAGGAGAGGTAAAATGACTATAATAATCAAAAGCTAACCCATAATGGCCTACATTCTCAGTTGAATATTTAGCTTTAGACATGGTTCGGATAGCCAATGTTTCAATCATGTTTTCTTCACCTTTTCCTTTTACTTCGGTAAGTAGTTTGTTAATAGATTGATACGTTTTTTTCTTATTAGTAATATTTATGTCGTAACCAAGGGTATTTACAAACTGCTTAAGAGATAATAGCTTTATCGGATCTGGATCTTCATGAATCCTGTAAATAAAAGTTCTATCGGTTGGATTTCCTGTCTTATTGGTGCTCACGAATTCGGATACTTTTTTATTAGCCAAAAGCATAAATTCCTCAATAAGATGATTGCTGTCTTTTCCTATTTTAAAATAAACTCCAACGGGATTTTTATTTTCATCCAAATTAAATTTTACTTCAATTTTATCAAATGATATAGCCCCTTTTTTCATTCTATCTTCCCTTAGAAGTTTAGCTAGATTATTAAGGATATGGATTTCTTCTTCAAAATCCCCCTTCTTTCCTTCAATAATTTCTTGTGCTTCTTCATAGGTAAATCTTCTGTCAGAATGGATTACAGTTCGTCCGAACCATTGCTTTTTTACCATTGCTTTTTCATCCAACTCAAATAGGGCCGAGAAAGTATACTTATCTTCATTAGGGCGTAAGGAACACACATTATTACTTAAAACTTCTGGAAGCATAGGAACTACTCGATCCACTAAATATACAGATGTACTTCTTTCATACGCTTCTTTATCTAGCAAGGTTCCAGGTTTCACATAGTGCGAAACGTCTGCAATATGGATACCTATTTCCCAATTTCCATTATCTAATTTTTCAATGGAAAGAGCATCGTCGAAATCTTTTGCATCCACCGGATCAATGGTAAAGGTGGTTATTGTACGCATATCTCTTCTTTTGGAAATTTCTTCCTCAGAAATTCGAGTATCGAGTTTCTGTGCCTCATTTTCTACGTAATAGGGAAATTCATAAGGTAGTCCATAATCACTTAAAATGGCATGAATTTCAGTCTCATTTTCTCCAGGATCTCCCAATACTTCAATGATCTTACCGGTTGGACTATCTTCTTTATCTTGCCATTCTAGAAGTTCAACTACTACTATTTGGCCATTTTTAGCTCCGTTAAATTTTTCTTTCGGAATGAAAAAATCTGTATGTATTGAAGATTTGTTTACTACAGCAAAACCAAAATTTTTATTTGAAGAATATTCAAATTTTGCAACAAATTTAGTTTTGAAACGCTCAATAATTTCTATAACTTCTCCTTCTGGTTTCCTATTCTTAAATTGGTGTACAATAGCTTTTACTGTATCATTTTGTAATGCTTTTCCTGTTTTTCCTTTAGGAATAAAAATATCCTTTTCAAGTCCTTCAATAATTAGATAAGCATTGCCATTTTGACTGAAATCAATTTTACCTATCACATATTCTTTTTGAGAATTAATTTGATATTTTCCAATTTTGATCTCCAACAGTTGTTTTTCAGATACCAGACTGTGAAGCCCTTGTATTACAAATTCTCTTTGTCTGGGATTTTTATAATCTAATATGGTAGCAATTTGTTTATAATTATATTGTTTATTTGGGTTTTTAATAAAAATATTAAGTATATTTCTTTTTAAATTTCGTAGTTTTTCTTTATGTTTAGAAGAAAATATTTTCTTTTTTTTAGTCATACTATTTAAATTTTAATTAAATATTCGCTGAGATAAATAATAACACTCTACACAAAAATGTGAAATGAGATAGTTATTTTACGTAACAAAAAGTTAACCACAACGAATATTTATCCGATCAAATTCAAGAGATGAACAAGATACGGTGTTAATAAAGGAGCAAATATTGCAGTCAAAACTCCGTTTAGAGCCATTCCAAGTGCGCCGTACGCACCAAATTTTTCTCCATTTTTCACAATTTCTGCTGTACCGATAGCATGTGCAGCTGTGCCCATGGCTATTCCTATGGCCTTATGATCTTTAATTCCTAATTTCGTCAGGAAGCTCCAGCCGAATAAAGCTCCAATAAATCCGGTTATAAAAACGGTGGCAATAGTAAGAGAGGGAATTCCTCCCAACCCTTTCGATACTTCCATAGCTATGGGAGTAGTAACAGATTTGGGAGATAATGAATAGGCGATAATATCTGAAGCTCCCAAAATTTTGGCTATAATTACAACGGAAATAATCCCGGAAAGACTTCCTGCAATCATAGCAAGGAACACTCTTACATAGCTTCCTTTTAAATGTTTTATATATAAATATAGAGGCAACCCTAAGGTGACTACAGAAGGTCCTAACCAAAATGAAATTAAGGAAGTATTCTTATTGTAATCCTCATATGGGGTTTGGGTAATTTTTAAATAAACTATTAATAAAGCTATGGAAGTAATTCCCGGATGAAGAATTTTATATTTAAATTTATTATATAATAAATTACATAGCCAAAATATTAGTAAAGTTAAAGTTAAATGGAAAAGAGGAGTGTCTAAAAATTCCTTCATTCTTTCTTATTTCTTATAAGTAAACTCACTATTAACAGCACAATAAAGGTACTTAGTATTATAGAGATAATAATTGCCAACCATTCTTTTGAAATGAGATCCCATTCAGAAGCTAGTCCAACGCCTAATGGGATGAATAAAATCAACATATTATTTAAAAAGAAAGTAGCAACTTCTTTTATATCTTCTACTTTTAGAATATTTAATTGTAAAGATACAAGTAATAGAAGCATTCCTATTATGCTTCCCGGAATCTTTATTTGTAGAATAAATACTATTAATTCACCGATAAAATATAATAGTAATATAATTCCTAATTGAGAAATCAATTTCATATAACAAAATTACTATATTTAAAACTAAATCAAATATTATTTTTCATAAGATATTATTTTGAAAAATTTTCAATTAATATTTTATTTATTGAAAATATAATAATTCATAGGCAAAAGCTATATAAACTTATACATTTTTCTCTAGCTTAATAGCTTTTTCTATAAAATCTATGGTATTGATTGCATTCTCAGCATCTATACGAGAAGGTTTCGAATTTTTTAATGATTGAACAATTTCTGTATACATTAGAGTATGTAGCGATTCTTTATTTAATGCTATATTTTCGGCAGGAAAATCAGCAACGTTATGAAATACTAATTGATCCATATATTGTCCTCCTATTTTAATAGTTCCTTTTTCAGCGATAAGGGTAATGGAAGAATCAAAATTTTTTTCAAAGGTGGATATAGTGTAAAACATGTTTCCTAAGGTTTTATCTGATTTGAATTCGATAATTCCACTATCGTTAAATTCAATAACTTTCTTATGAGTAAAGTTTGTTGCCAAGTTGGTTATTAATTCCAACTTTCCTAATAAATAATGTAAGACATCTATAAAATGTGAAAATTGTGTAAATAATACTCCACCATCTAAACTTTTTGTACCGCGCCACAATGAATTTTCATAATAAGCATTATTTCTGTTCCAAAAACATTCAACTCTTATAAGGAATATTTCACCTAAAAAATTTTTTTCAATTAAATTTTTCACATGATTGATTAGGTCAGAAAAACGTAGTTGTAATGAGGTAAATAATCGAACATTATTTTTTTTTGCCAAATTGATTAATTTTTCCGTTTGATCTTTGTATAAGGTTATTGGTTTTTCCACCAAAACATTTTTAGATAAATCTAAAATTTCTTTTGCCTGATCATAATGAAGTCCATTGGGAGAGGCAATTATATACAGATCTATATCCGGGAAATTAGTATGACATTCTGATATAGTTGAGAAGATGGAAACACTGTTATCTTCTACTACGATATCATTGGTATCTACTAATGCTACTAATTTTAAACTTTCATTTTGAGAGATGTTCTCAAAATGTATTTTTCCTATATGACCAAACCCTATAATTGCTGTTTTAAGAATGTTTTTTTTTAAAATCATTTAGATATTTTACAAATCCTATCAGGAAAATTATAGATAAAGATAATAAAAATCCATAAAAAGCATAAGCGTAGGTATTTTTTTTGACAAATAAAAATTTATTTTCATCCACAAGTTGTGGTTGTGAAAGTACTGATATAACCTGAGATTTTTTAACTTTTTCAATTTCTATTTCAGATAAATATCTTGTTCGATTCATTGCTGCAGTTAGTAAATCCATTTCAACATTATTTTTTGTGTTTCCATTTAAAAAAAGAGAAGTGGAAGTGGCAGATATTGGACTTTTAGTTCTTGATAATAGCAAAGAATCAATTATTTTTAGTTCATAAGTATATATTTTACTTCTAATATCTAAAGACCTCAGATAAGATTCCTTCATTCTTGAACAATAAGGATCATTTTCAATGGGCTGTAAAATTTCACTTTTAATTTCTTCAGAAGATAGTTTCCTTTTAGACTTAATAGATATAGTATGTGTAGGGTAGTCAGTATCAACAAGTTTTTTTATAAAATTACTTATTTTGAATTGACTGGATAAGATGGTATCTCTATTGTTATCTTCATTATCATCTAAAATTTTATAGTAAATTTCAATTTCGTTAGTGAATGATTTTATAGGAAATATAGATATGGATTTTAAATCTTTATAAAATTCATTTTCTTTACTTCCTGAAAGCTTTTCATACGAATTAATTTGTTGGTATATTGTTTTTGTACTTTTAAAATTAGGCTCTATGATCATTTCATAATTGTATAAAGCCGGAGAAATCTCATCATTATAATAACCTATAGCACCTGAAATAATTACAAAAGCTACAATTAAAACAAAAAATCTTTTTAATAATATAAAAAAATTTATTAGAGCATTAAAAATGTTTGTAAAAAAATTACCAATACAAGTAAAAATTTTAATTATTCCATTTTTAAAATAATTTAATAAATCTAATATGTTAATTTCTTGTCTAGAGGTTGAATCTTGTCTTTCCATAACTCATAATTAGGTATTAATTCTTTAATTTTAAAATTTGTTCAAGAATTTTCTGAGTAATTAAGTATGTGGGTTTTACACCGGTCAAACCTAGACCTCCGGAGGCTAATGTACTTCCGGTTTCTAAAGGATTATCCGATGCATAATAGGCGTATCTTAGCTTTACATTTTCACCTATGTGATTACGTATTTTAGAAGCCACTTGAATTGCTTTTTGATAATGTGCTCCTTCCATCTCTAAACCGATTGCTTTCCAAGAAGTTTGCATAAAATAGGTTAAAACATTTTTGTTTTGTAAAGATGTACCTAATACAGTAATCATAGCACCTTTATATGCGTTGATATTATATCCTTCAAAATCTTTTAATGACAGTTCATTTTGAAATGGATAATTATCTGCTGTACCTTCAAATATATGAGCATCGGGTATCATGATATCTCCCTTATTGCCGACTAATATTCCGGCTTTTCCTAAGATAGAAATTGAGTCTACATTTAGATTTGCTTTTTCTTTTACTGTATTCAAAGGCCTTAATAATTCATCCATGATTTCAAAAGCTTGTTCACCAAAAGCATAATCGAAAACAATTAAAATATCTTCTTTATTTATATTCTTTATATCTTTAAATGGAGTGTTATCAAAATTTATCTTTGATAAATCAAAAATTTGAACATCAATATTCGAACCGCTGGTATCTTTTAAATATATCATACCGTTTTTGAGAGCATAACTTTTTACAGATTCTACCAAATCTAAATTTTTACTCAACTCTTCATATATTTTTAAGCCTTCATCTTTGTGATAGGTTTTATTTAAAGATTCAAATGCATACAGCATATTTTTAACACTATGCATATTAGAGCTGATAATGTGCAGTTTTTTATTGAGTAATTTATTTTTGACTAAAGTTTTTTTAACATTTTCCGCCCATTTTTCCCCAAAGAGATGATGACCTACTCTTTCTTTTAAGATAGAGCTAAAAAAAATTTCCCTTCTTCTTATCCCTAAAATATCTTCTTTACTTACTTTTCCTAAATTGTAAATAATTTTTATGAATCTATCCGGCTCATTGGCTTCCTGAAAATTTTTATAGGCAGTAATTACTTCATCAAAACTTCTTCCCAGCATAGTGGCAATATGAGCCAAAATAACTTCTCGTTCTTTTCTTTTTAACGGCTCTGAACTTAATGCAGCGTTTTCTACCGATATCCAAATTCTTCCTACTTTTCCATTAAAGTCATGTGTTCGTTTTCTAATTTTATCTGCTTCGTTATATAGAAAGGTGAGATGAGTAAGAATGTCATAAATTTCAGATCTACCTAATAAAACTTCAATGTTCATTTGATGATCATCTACTCTATAACAAGTTCTTCTTCTTTTTTTAGGATATATCGGGGCAAAAGAAGATTTGTCCAATCCCTCATTGGAAGTCAAATTTATGAAAGAACATTCCTCGATACCTTGAGGAAGCCTATCTAAAACATAATTCAGTCCATTTAGCTCAACTTTATCAGGATCAGCTATCGAGCCATATATTTCGGGATTTAACTTTAAAAGATAATTTCTTAATTCAAGACCAGATGTTCCTGTTGGTTTAAAACCGCCTCTATTAAAAAGATGCCTCATAGTTATGTATAATCTTTCTATGACATCTGTAGATTCTCTTGCTTTATATATTGTCATCTAGATAATTTTTAACAAAGATAAGACATTCTTCTATTGAGTATTTATTTGATGAATTAATGATGTTTGTTTTACGAAAGACTTAAACTAACATTAGCAAAATCCTAATTAAAATAAAGTTTTTTAATATTCAATTTTATATTATGGTTTAATAATATAAAAAAACACCAGTTAATATTCAAAGAATAAAAATAGGTTTTTAATAGCAAAAATTAAGCCAAACTGGTTAGAGGTGTATTATTTTCAGATTTAGGCAAAATGAAATATTTTAATTTAAGATTATCTAAAGATAAATAATATATAGTAATTTATTTTAAACTTACCATTTCAATTGAAAATTTCCTTACTTATCCAGTTTATTAAACGATTACTATAATTAAATTAAAGATTTGATTTTATGTAATTAGTCATTTTCTGATATAGATGAAATCTAGTATTTCCACCATATATACCATGATTTTTATCAGGATAAATGGCCATATCGAATTCTTTTCCCTCTTCAATTAAAGCATTAATCATTTCTGCGGAATTTTGAAAATGCACATTATCATCAGCCGTTCCATGTATTATCAAAAAATTGCCTTCTAAATTATGTGCAAAATTTATAGGAGAATTTTCATCATATCCTTTAGAATTTTCTTGCGGAGTTTGTAAAAAACGTTCCGTATAAATTGTATCGTAAAATTTCCAATTGGTAACCGGAGCAACGGCAATTCCCATTTTAAACAAACCATTAGATTTAGTCATACATAATGAAGTCAAATAACCACCAAAGCTCCATCCCCATATGCCAATTCTGTGGGGATCGACAAATGATTGTAGCTGTAACCATTTTACAGCTGCAATTTGATCTTCAAGTTCTAACTTTCCAAGTTGTTTATAGATTAATTTTTTAAAAATTTCTCCTCTACCTCCAGTTCCTCTACCATCGACAGATACAATAATGTATCCCTCTTGTGCAAGCATTTGATGCCACCAATAATTAAAGGAATCCCAAGAATTATTTACAGTTTGAGATCCTGGTCCACCATATACGTACATTAATACGGGATATTTTTTTTCAGGATTGAAATTTTTAGGTTTTATGATATAAGATTTTAAAGATATTCCATTTTCGGTAGGGATATCGATAAATTCTATTTTATCTATTTCTTTTTGCTTGCTATAAGAAATTAAAGTAGAATTATCTTCTAATGTTTTTAGTATGTTTCCTAAATTATTTCTTAAGGTATATAAAGGAGGGATTTCTGTAGTACTGAATTTATCAATGAAAAAAGAAAAATCGCTACTAAAAGCTGCTTCATGCGTTCCTAATTCGGATGTTAAAATTTTATGTTTACCGTTTTTTATGTTAACAGTAGCTATTACTCTGTTATTAGGACCTTTTTCATTAGATTGAAAATACACTATACCATTTTTTTCATCGATTCCATATACTTTAGTAACTTCCCAATCTCCTTTTGTAAGTTGTTTGATTGGTTGCCCATTCTTATTATACAGATATAAATGATTATATTCGTTTTTTTCGGAATTTAAAATAAAGCTTCCGTCTTCTAAAAAATTAATAAAAAGATTGTGAGTATCAATCCATGTTTTAGAAGATTCTGTAACTAATATTTTAGTACTAAGTTTTATAGGGTTTATATTTAAATAATTTATTTTATTTTGTAATCGGTTGGAAGTTATAGCTATTAAATCGCCGGTTGAAGAAAATGCAATTTTAATAATATAATAGTTATCTATTTCATTTAACGGAATATTATGAGCATCTTTCTTATCTAAATTATAAAGGTATAAACTTACTTTCGAATTATTTTCACCAGCCTTAGGGTATTTATAAGAGAATGTTTTAGGATAAAGATTATTTTCGTAAAGTGAAATATTAATATTTTTTACATTGGATTCATCAAATTGAATAAAAGCAATGAATTTTCCATCAGGAGACCATTCAAAATTTCGAACATTTCCGAATTCTTCTTCATATACCCAATCTGAAATTCCATTGATAATTTTATTTATTTTTCCATCGTGGGTCACTTGCGTTATTTTTAAAGAAGGAAACTCCTGATAATAAATATTATTTTCGTAAACAAAAGATACTTTTGTACCATCGGGAGAAAATACAGGTTCTTGTATAGGTTTTTTATTAAAAACCTCATATAAAGTTTGTTTTTTTATATCATATAAAGTATATATACCGGTTTTAGAATGTCGATAAATTGATGAAGATTCTGATTCTAATAGCAAAAGATTTTCATTAGGGCTAAATTGATAATCGGTGTAATTCCCTGAAATTATGTTGCTTATCTTATTAAAGCTTTCATAAGAATATTTTTCAATTCCGTTTTTTGTTAAAATAGTGTATTGTTTTCCATTTTTCAAAGAATTTATTCCTGAAATACTTTTAGGATAAAATTTACCGCTCCATATTTCTTCTAATGTAATTTTTTGTGTATATAAATTTATTACTAATGTAAATGAAAATATAAACGAAAATAATTTTTTCTTTGAAATCATGTAGAATTTTTTATAAATTAAAATTTTTTCATAAAAATTACACCTTTTTATGAAACTTAAAATAATCAACAAATATTGTTTACATTATATTTATATGATATGAAAAATTTTATAACAATGTTAATTTAGCGGGATAATATTGTTAATTAATTATATGTATTTGGATCAAGGGCTTTAGGTGACCAATTAAATAAAAATTTTTCAACCTTTTTAAGGTCATAGCCTGAATTATTATCTTCTAAAAAATCAGATTGTTGAGTGTGGATTCTTACACCATTTTCGTTTAAAATCACAAAAACGGGAAAACCAAAACGTTGAGGGAATCCTAGTTTAGCTAAAATTGCTTCATTTTTATTTTCTTTGGAATAATTTAAGTGATAAACAATAAAATTATTCATTAGACTATTCCTAATATCATAATTATCTTGAGTTAGTTTATGGAAGCGAATACACCAAATGCACCAGTTTCCTCCTATTTGAAGTAAAATAAATTTCTTTTCTTTTTTAGCCTCTACAATGCAAGAATCTATTTTTTTTTGAGCATCGTCAGTAGGATTGTATATTGTCTTTTTATCTTGTGAATTAACAAAAGAGATAATGAATAAAAATAGTAATAAAAATTTGATTTTCATATTAATTAGTTTCAGAGAGTTCTTCCATTTTTAATTGGTTTTGCTGTTCTTTAGATAATTTGTTTTTTAAATGATTGATTACTCCATCATAAATATGCTGTAAAGCATTCGCATCAGCGTAATAATAAACATAACTATCTTGAAAAATTTCTTTGGTTGTATGGTGCGCTTTAAATATTGAAACATACGTTTCGAAAGCAATTTCTTTACTTAAAGGTATATTGGATGGAGTTTGATTGTAAAGATATATATCGCTTAAGATAGCTATCATATCTGTTTTAGATAATAGTTTATCTGGTTTCTTAAGTGCATGTTGGCAAGAAAACAATGACAAAAACAAGAAAAAGAATATATAAAAGTAAAGTTTCATAATCTCCCTAATAAAGACATAAATTTCATTTTAATAACTCCAAAAACAGCTTCACTGATGATGGCTCCACTCATTTTTGAGTGTCCCTTAGTTCTATCAGTAAATATAATAGGAATTTCTACAATTTTGAATTTTTTACAATAAGCTCGAAATTTCATTTCTATTTGAAAACCATACCCCACTAATTTAACTTTATCTAAAGGCAATTCTTTTAGTACCTTCCTAGTAAAACAAACGAAACCTGCTGTAGAATCATTAATGGGTAGACCGGTTATTAAACGCACATATTTAGAAGCAAAAAAAGAGAGTAAGACACGATTCATTGGCCAATTTACTACATTAACGCCTTGACAATAACGAGACCCTATAGATAGGTCGGCACCATTTTTACAAGCCCAATAAAGTTGTATCAAATCTTTCGGATTATGCGAAAAGTCTGCATCCATTTCAAAAATATAATCATATCCGTTTTTTAGAGCCCATTTAAAGCCATGAATATAGGCTCTTCCTAATCCGTCTTTATTAGCTCTTACCTCTAAAAAAAGTCTGTCTGCATTAGAATTATTAATTAATTCTTCTACCACAGAGCCTGTGCCGTCAGGAGAAGAATCGTCCACAATTAAAACATCAAATTTCTCTTCTAAACTAAATACACTTGAGATAATATCATTGATATTTTCAATTTCATTGTAAGTAGGAATTATAACTAATTTTTTGTCAGGCACAGCATGCTATATTTTAATAAAGTAAATTTATGTTTATAATCACAAAGATAATTTAAAAATACAAGTTAGTTGGATAAAAAATATGAAAACATAAGTTCATTATCAGTTTCTTTTTCAGCTTCTTGAAAAAGAGTTATTAAATGTTTAAATTTTTCAAGTTTTTCTAAGTTTAAATTTTTAAAATTTATTCTTACAGGTAATCCTATGATGCCCGTAAGTGTATCCCAAAGTCCATCTAAATTATTTGCCATGTAAGCATCTAGCCCAAATTTTTTTTGAAATGCTTGATAAAAATTATTCAAATCGGAAATTGAGTTAAAATCAAAAGATATAGTTTTCATCTTTCTTGAAAAGTTTTATAATGATCATAGGTAACAAAAATTAGTCCATCATTGGAAAAAACGATACGATCAGTTCCTCTCATTCCGCATTTGTAATTTAAGTCAGCTTCCCACCATTGTCTGCCTTTTTTAGTGGGAATTTTATTTTCTCTGTTTTTGAAACTATCCCCTCCAATTATTTTTCCAGGAAGAATTTTGCACAAATTACCTTTTTCGGGTTTCCATCCAGCTTTACGTGCCTCTGTTCTAGTGATATAATAATTGGGTAAAGAATGATGTTTTTTTATATAATTTAATACAATAGCTTCCGAACTTAATCGTTCTGTATTAAATTGATCAATGTTTAAACTTTTTGTTGATATGTTATAACTGAGAATTAATGCAATTATTAACAAAATACCAAATAAAAGGCTATAAAAAAAGGATTGTTTTTTAATTTTCATTCTAATATATTAAATATAATTAATAAAATTATCTAAATAATGAATAAGTTTTTTTACTTTTGCCAAATTTCATTTAAAAATGTTAATCGAAAGTAATAGAAACCCAAAGATAAAGAATTTAGTAAAGTTGTTAGAAAAAAGTAAAGAAAGGAAAAGTCAAAAAAGGTTTATTGTTGAAGGCAAAAATGAAAATTTTTTTGCTTTAAAAAATGGTTTTGTTCCTCTTGAGTTTTATATACAACCGGATATCTTTCAGAATTCAATATCGCTGCCTTCTTCCATAATTACCTATGAAGTTTCTCAAACTGTATATGAAAAGATAGCATACAGAAAGATGTCAGGAGGAATACTTGGAGTTTACGAATATAAAAATTATGAGATTAACCAAATTAAATTGCCGAATAATCCTTTTATTTTGATTATAGAAGCATTAGAAAAACCGGGAAATCTCGGTGCTATATGTAGATCTGCAGACGCATTTGGAGTAGACATGGTAGTGGTATGTGAGGAAAAAGCGGATCTATATAATCCAAATGTGCTTCGATCGTCGGTGGGAAGTTTTTTTAATATTCCTATTATATCGACATCTAACCAAAATATATATGATTTTGTGATAAAAAAAGAAATACCGATTTATGCTACTTATATGAATGAATCTTCTATTTCTATACAAAATGTTGATTTTACACAATCAGCAGCAGTTATTTTTGGTACAGAACATTCAGGAATATCAGAATTTTGGAAAAGTAAAATAACACAAAATGTATTAATTCCGATGCAAGGACAGATAGATTCTTTAAATGTAAGCAATGCTGTAGCAATTGTTTGTTATGAAGTAGAAAGACAAAAAATAATGTTTAACAATCTCTGATTAAAAATAATATTTGCAAACTTTATGTGTATTATAATATAAATATATCGTATTCTTGTTCTTTATTAATTAGAACTTATATCTTTGTATGAAATTTTTTACAAATAATAGAACATTATTACCTTATTATTTGTTAAAAATAATAAGTATAATGTAATTAGTTGGATAAATAACACTAAAAAACTAGCTAAAGTAAAACTAAAATTTGTACAACTATGTTTGAAATTTTTAAAGACAAATCAGGTGCTTTTCGATTTAGACTGAAAGCAAAAAATGGGCAAATTATCCTTGTAAGTGAAGGATATACCCAAAAGACAAACTGTCAAAAAGGCGTTAGTTCTGTAAAAAGAAATTCTAAAAACGAAGACCGTTTTGAATTGAAACAGTCAGCTAACAAAAAGTGGTTTTTTAACTTGAAAGCCGGTAATGGACAAATAGTAGGAACCAGTGAGCTTTATGACAATGAAACAAATGCTAAAAATGGTGTAAAATCAGTTATGAATAATGCGCCAACAGCAGAAACCTTTGATCTATCTAAATAGATAGATTAACTTAAGCCTAAATAAATTAGGTTTGAATATTTACTAAAAGTAAAAGCTGCGAATTTTCGCAGCTTTTATTTTTATAATTATTATACAAACTATTTTAAGATAAAGTATTTTTAATTCTTTTCAAGGCCTCTATAAGATCTTCTTCTGAAGCAGCATATGATAATCTTATACAATTGCTGTCGCCAAAACATACTCCCCCCACTGTAGCAACATGTGCTTTTTCTAATAACATTAAAGCAAAGTCGTCAGAATTATTGATTGCATGACCTTGAATGGTTTTTCCAAAATAAAAAGAAACATCAGGAAAGAAATAAAAAGCGCCGGCGGGTTTATTTACTTTAAATCCGGGAATTTCATGTACTAAATTATAGACAAGTTCACGTCTTTTTTTAAAGCCGTCTATCATATAATTAATAGCTGAAGGATCAGCTTCTATTGCGGTTATAGATGCCATTTGCGCGATACAGTTAGCTCCTGAAGTCATCTGACCTTGAATTTTATCACAAGCATCCGAAAGCCATTTAGGACCTCCTAAATATCCAATTCTCCAACCCGTCATTGCATAAGATTTTGATACTCCGTTAATGGTAACTGTTTGTTCAAAAACTTCAGGAAACTGTGCTATGCTTTCATGCTTTCCTTCATAATTAATATATTCATAAATTTCATCGGAAATAATAATTATATTAGGATGCTTTGCAAATACTTTAGCTAGGGCATGCAATTCGTCCTTAGTATAAACTGTTCCTGATGGATTGCAAGGAGAACTAAATAAAAATGCCTTGGTTTTAGGTGTAATCGCTTTTTCAAGTTGCTCAGGGGTAATTTTAAAATCTGTGTCAATAGTAGTATTTACAACAATATTTTTACCCCCTGCAAGTTTTACCATTTCATAATAGCTAACCCAATAGGGAGCAGGGACGATCACCTCGTCTCCATCATTAATAATAGAAAGCAGCACATTAATTATGGATTGTTTACCGCCGTTGGACACAACAATTTGATCTGGCTTATACTCTAAATTATTGTCTCTTTTAAATTTATTGGCAATAGCTTTTCTTAATTCTAAATATCCGGGAACAGGAGTATAGGATTTTACTCCATTTTTAATCGCCTTAATGGCAGCTTCCCTTACAAATTCAGGAATTTCGAAATCAGGCTCCCCCAAAGTTAAACTAATAACATTGATTCCTTGAGCTTTTAATTCCCTAGCTTTATTAGACATTACAAAGGTTTGAGAATAGCTAAGACGATTAACACGTTCTGATAATAGATTCATTTTGGACTAATTATTATTTTTTATTTTTCTAAAATCAAAAATACAGATTTTTTTTATATAAAAATAGTTTTCATTAAGATAAAGGTATGGATTATGCAGTTCATTTTCAGTCTATACAGACTCTTTTTTATAAATACATTTTTTGTGTATTTTTGTAATCTTATTTTATATTCAGTAGTTTGAGAAGAAAAAAAAATATACAAATATCCAATTTGGTACTGATTTCTGCCGGTGCTAAGGGAGTTGCTATAGGAAAAACTGAAGAAGGAAAAACCGTATTAGTAGGTAATGCAGTTCCTGGAGATGTAGTTGATGTTCAGGTAATAAAGTCTAAAAAAAATTATTATGAAGCAAAAGTTTTAGACTTTATTAAATATTCTTCCGATAGGGAAAACCCAGAGTGTATACATTTCGGAATATGTGGAGGATGTAAATGGCAAAATCTTTCTTATGAAAAACAATTAGAGTATAAAGAAAAAGAAGTATATAATAATATAAAGAGAATCGGGAAAATTGATAATTTTCAGGAATTGAACATTATTCCTTCATCAGATAAATATAATTATCGGAATAAAATGGAATTTTCGTTTTCTAATGCACGTTGGCTAACCTCTGAAGAAATACAGTCAGAAATAAATGTAATTGATAAAGACGCCTTAGGTTTCCATATACCTCAGCAATGGAATAAAGTATTAGATATTCAAGAATGTTTTTTACAAAAAGAACCTTCTAATAAAATTAGAAATTCCATCAAAAGGTTTGCAATAAAGCAAAATATGGAATTTTACGACTTTAAAGAGAAAAACGGATTTCTAAGAACTTTAATGATTCGCTCAAATTCTAAAAATGAAATAATGATTTTACTTCAGTTTTTTAAGGAGGATAGTGAAAACATTGAAAAGATGTTGAACTATGTAAGAGATGAATTTCCTGAAGTTAAGACAATTCTTTATGCAGTCAATCCTAAAGGTAATGATAGCTTATATGATTTGGATATAAAAACATTCCATGGTACCGGGTTCTTGATGGAAGAAATAGGTAATTTAAAATTTAAAATAGGGCCAAAGTCATTCTTTCAAACTAACTATAAGCAAGCAGTTAAATTATATGAAATAACTCGAAATTTTGCCGAATTAAATGGAGAGGAAATAGTTTATGATCTCTATACAGGGACCGGTACTATAGCTCAATTTATTTCATGTAAAGCAAAATTGGTGGTGGGAGTTGAATCTGTACCCGAAGCAATAAGAGCTGCAAAGGAAAACGCAGAATACAATAATATTTCAAATTGTCGTTTTTATTGTGGTGATATGAAAGATATATTTACAGAAGAATTTATCTATGAAAACGGTTATCCGGATGTAATTATTACTGATCCGCCAAGGGAAGGCATGCATAAAAATGTGGTAAACACTATTTTACGTATAGCTCCGAAGAAAGTAGTTTATGTAAGTTGTAATTCGGCTACACAAGCTAGAGATTTGGAGATCATGAAAGAAAAATATGAAGTGATTAAAGTTCAGGCTGTAGATATGTTTCCACAGACTTATCATGTAGAAAGCGTAGCGCTTCTTAAACTAAAATAAAAAATGTTCCAGAAAAAATTAAATCTATTATTTGTTCTATTCTTTATGTGCATACTTGTATTTTCTTGTTTGGATGATGATGTATGTGATAAAGTAACCACTCCAAGATTGACGATTGAATTAGATAGTCTAGGAATTAAGTATAAGAAAAAGCGATTAATTGTAGATAGGAAAAAGTCGGATGGAAGTATTCAGTCAGAGGGAATTTTCGAAGGGAAAGACAGCATACAATTACCATTAAATTCTTTATCGGATGAAACAGTTTTTTATTTATATGATACCCCCCATACTCCGGATTCATGTAAAAATATTATTACTATAAAATATACTACTGAACAGCAATTTGTCTCCAAAGCATGTGGATTTAAAGTTGTATACAATGGCATAACCTATGATCCAACAGTACTCAAAAATATAAAATCCATATCAGGTCAAACCAACCAAATATATAATGAATCCTCGACGAATTTACATATTGCTTATTAGTATATTTTTGGGAATATTTGCTAATTCCCAAACAAAAAGCAAAGATTCTTTATCTGTGAATATTCCCAAACATCAAATGTTCATAGGAGTAGATTTATTAAACCCTATTGTAGGATGTTTTGCAGATAAAAAAAATTATAGTAGCTTTATCACTTATAAAATTAAAAATAGATGGTTGGCAGTTTTTGAAATAGGTTATGAAAAAAATACCTATAATAAAAATAATTGGAATATTGATGCAAAGGGAGTTTTTGGTGAAATAGGAGTAAATTACATACTGACTAATAACTATGAAAAATCAGGAGAAGGATTTTATTTAGGAGCAAGATTTGGCTTCTCTCCATATAAGCAAAATATAAAAAAATATCCTATTAAAGGTATGAACTCCGAAGGACAAATACAACTAATAGGAGAAGGTTCTTTATCAGAAGCAAATGTAAATTCCGGCTGGTTAGAAGCAGTAGCTGGAGCAAAAGTACAAATTGGTAACTCACCGTTTTATATTGATTTCATGGTTCGCCCAAAATTTATTGTATATTCTAGTAAGCAACAGGATGTTAGTAACTTAGTTGTTCCTGGGTATGGAAAAGATAAGGGGGCAGCAAATATTTCTCTTTTCTGGGGATTAACCTATCGGTTATTTTAAATATATTGAAAGAAACTATTTTTACAATAAATAATAATAGATAAGAAAATAAATAAATTTTAAATTATATTTTTGTAAAATATTTAAATATATGAATATTACAATTGTAGGAACGGGATATGTTGGGCTGGTATCTGGAACCTGCCTTGCTGATTTAGGGCATAGCGTACATTGTGTTGATATAAATGAAGAAAAGGTAACTATGATGAAAAATGGGCAAGTACCCATTTATGAACCGCAATTAGAGGAAGTATTTCTAAGAAATATAAAAGGGGGACGGTTATTCTTCACAACTAATTTGAGTGAAGCCATGAAGGTTTCAAACGTTATTTTTCTAGCATTGCCTACTCCTCCTGGTGAAGACGGTTCCGCCGATTTGTCTTATGTTTTAGACGTGGCCGGTAAGATAGGGAATCTTATGACAGATTATACACTAATTGTAAATAAAAGTACGGTGCCGGTAGGTACATCCGAGAAAGTTAAAAATTTAATAAAATCAAAAACACAAAAACCATTCGATGTTGTTTCAAATCCTGAATTTTTACGCGAAGGATATGCAGTTGAAGATTTTATGAATCCGGAAAGAGTAATAGTAGGAGCTAGTTCACAAAAAGCCTTTGAAATAATGGATAAAATTTATTTACCATTGACAAATGCCGGAGCTAAATTGATAAAAATGGATGAAAAATCTTCCGAGCTGACTAAATATGCTTCCAACTCTTTCTTGGCAACTAAAATTACGTTCATGAATGAAGTTGCTAATTATTGCGAGAAAGTAGGAGCAGACGTGGATAGAGTAAGATTAGGTATGGGATCAGATGAAAGAATTGGCAATAGGTTTTTATTCCCAGGTGTGGGCTATGGAGGAAGTTGTTTTCCCAAAGATGTAAAAGCTCTATTAAAAAGTGGTAAGGAAGTTGGGTATACATTTGAAATTCTTGAATCTGTAGAAGAAGTTAATCAAAGACAAAAAACTATTTTAGTTCCAGAAGTAGAAAAATATTTAGGCAGCTTAAAAAATAAACAAATAGCAATATGGGGGCTGGCTTTTAAAGAGAATACTGATGATATACGTGAAGCGTCTTCTCTTGAAATAATCGAGATGTTGTTGGATAAGGGAGCTAAAGTAAGAGCGTATGACTCAATTGCATCGAAAAATGTGAAAAAAATTTTAGGCGATAAAATAGAATATGCGGAAAACATGTATGAATGTGTAGAAGGATCAGATGCTTTAATTATAGTAACAGAATGGGGAGAATTTAGAAATCCGCATTTCGATATTTTAGAGAAAAAAATGATTAATAAGGCAATTTTCGACGGACGAAATCTTTATAATTTAGACGAATTACAAGCTCAAGGTTTTTATTACAAAAGTATAGGAAGAAAATTAATTAAAGGATAGATAATTTTTTAAAATAAATGAAAAAATTAGTAATTACAGGTGGTGCTGGGTTTATCGGCTCGCATGTAGTAAGAAGATTTGTAAATCAATATCCGGAATATACGATTTTAAATCTTGATGCATTAACATATGCAGGTAATTTAGAAAATTTAAAAGATATAGAAGACAAACCTAATTATCAGTTTATAAAAGCCGATATCACTGATGAAAAGCAAATAATAGAAATATTTTCAGAATTTCAGCCAGATGGAGTTATTCATTTAGCAGCTGAATCTCATGTTGACAGGTCTATAACCACACCATTAGAATTTGTAAAATCAAATGTTATTGGAACTGTTATTCTTTTAGATGCAGCAAAAAAAATATGGAATAAAAATTATGAAGGTAAAAGATTTCATCATGTTTCTACTGATGAAGTGTATGGAACTTTAAATGAAACCGGTTTTTTTACAGAAGAAACTAAATATAATCCTCATTCTCCGTATTCTGCTTCAAAAGCATCTTCAGATCATTTTGTAAGAGCTTACGCAGATACCTATAACTTGCCGGTTGTTATTACTAATTGTTCAAATAATTATGGGCCTAACCATTTTCCTGAGAAATTTATTCCATTATTGATTCATAATATATTAAACAATAAGACTTTGCCAGTATATGGCGATGGGAATTATACCAGAGATTGGCTTTATGTAATTGACCATGCTATTGCAATTGATTTGGTATTCCACAAAGGGAAGAACAAAGATAATTATAATATAGGAGGATTTAATGAATGGAAAAATATTGATTTGGTTCATTTAGTCTGCAAGTTGATGGATAAAAAATTGGGTAGAAGTGAGGGAGAAAGTGCAAAATTAATTACATTTGTCAAAGACCGTCCTGGACATGATTTACGTTATGCTATTGATGCGAGTAAAATAAATAAGGAGTTAGGGTGGAAGCCTTCAGTAAATTTTGAAGAAGGGTTAACAAGAACTATTGATTGGTATATGGATAATCAAGATTGGTTGAACCATGTAACGAGTGGCTCTTACAGAAAATATTATGATGAGCAATATGATTTAATTTAGGTATGACTATAAATAAAATAAAAATATTTATATTCTTATTATTAATTATAATTATTTCCTGTACAAAAAATAAAGAAAGTAACACCAAAGCTACGCAAGCCTACCAAAAAGAAGGTTTATCAATTGATTTACCTTTTTATTGGAAGGTAAAAGATGATTACTTAAAAGAGGGTAACAGATATATAGAATTAGACAAATACGCTAATTACAGCGTAGAAAGTACAATGGCTATAAGTATTTTTAAGCAAAAGTTATCTGTGGATTCAATATTGAACAATCAAATCAACCAACTTCGAACGTTTTATCAGAAAGTAAATTTTAAAGTTACAAATGAAAATAAGTTTATACGTTTAGGTAAATTTGATTGTATATCAACCTTTTATGAGGCTGATGATACTAAGAATAAAATATATGGACAAGTGGGTGTCATACAATATGAAAATAAAACAATTACGGTACAAATAATAGAAAATAAAAACAATGCCGATATGTCCGATTATAATTTTATGTTTAATACATTTATAATAAAATAATTATATGAAAGGAATAATATTAGCCGGGGGGTCAGGGACCCGATTATACCCACTTACTATAGCTGTAAGTAAGCAACTAATGCCTGTATATGATAAACCAATGATCTATTACCCATTATCAGTCTTAATGGATGCAGAGATTAAAGATATTTTAATAATTACTACACCCCATGATCAAGAAGCATTTAAAAAATTACTGGGAGATGGTTCTGACTTTGGATGTAATTTAACTTATGAAGTTCAACACACTCCTAATGGTTTAGCGCAAGCATTTATAATAGGTGAAAAATTTATAGGTGATGATTCGGTAGCATTAATCTTAGGAGATAATATTTTTTATGGATCAGGATTAAGTAAATTATTAAGATCTAAAACTAATCCGAAAGGAGCTATAGTTTTTGCTTATCATGTAAATGATCCAGAAAGATATGGAGTAGTAGAATTTAATGAAGCTATGAAAGCTATTTCAATCGAAGAAAAGCCATTAATTCCTAAATCCAATTATGCAGTACCCGGCTTGTATTTTTATGATAATCAGGTAGTAGAAATAGCTAAACAATTAAAGCCGTCAGCTAGGGGAGAATATGAAATAACAGATGTAAATAAAGTATATTTGGAAAAAGGAGAATTAGAAGTAGGAGTTATGGACAGAGGTACAGCATGGTTAGATACGGGAACTTTTGATTCTTTGCACGATGCGACAGAGTATATACGTGTCATAGAAAAAAGACAAGGTATAAAAATTGGGTGTATAGAGGAAACTGCATATAAAAGAGGATTTATTACAATTGAAAAATTATATGAAATTGCTAATAAATATGGAAAAAGTGGCTATGGAGAATATCTTAAAAATATTACCTATTATAAACGTTAGTATCTAAAATTAAATGGAAGAAAAGCAAAAATGGACTGAGCAAATAAGTGCAAAACATTCCCTATTTGATTTCAAGCTAAAAGAAGTTTGGAATTATAGGGATTTATTATTTCTTATGGTTAGACGAAATTTTGTTGCCAATTATAAGCAGACCATTCTAGGACCTCTTTGGTTTTTTTTAAATCCAATACTAACTTCTTTGATGTTTACAGTTGTTTTTGGTAGTATTGCCGGTATAAAGACAAATGGGATACCAGGTATTTTATTTTATTTATCAGGGTTAACTCTTTGGAACTATTTTCAAGATTGCTTAATTGGCACCTCTTCAGTATTTAGAGATAATGCAAGTATTTTTGGAAAAGTTTATTTTCCTCGTTTAATAATGCCATTATCAATAGTTATTGGAAACTTGCTGAAATTTGGAATTCAATTTATTTTATTTATAATTTTTTTACTATATTATTTAGTTAAAGGAGTACATATAAATAGTACTATATATATTATTTTACT
>NZ_JAMBJZ010000069.1:0-11546 GCF_025291155.1 Apibacter sp. | reverse complement strand
AATTATTCATATAATAATTTTAACGATGTTATTTTAGAAACAAAATGTTATATTTTTGAAAAAGGTGTGGAAAGAATAAAACAAAAAACCGATATAAAAGTTTTAGTGACAAATCGTGAAATAGATAATAGATTAAATACTGTCATGTATAATGAAAAAGATAGCACAAATTCTTCGTTAAATAAGATAGAACTGAAATATAATAATTAAATAATTTCTTAAAAATAAATGTTAGATATAAGTAATTATAGTTATATCTAACATTTAAAAATAAATTTGTATAAATAATATTTATTATTACAAGATGAACCACCAGGTTTTTAATTATTTCTAAAATGAAATTAAAATATTAAACGGCGACCTCTGCTTTTATATGAGGATCTGGATTGTAACCTTCTATAGAAAAATCTTCATATTGAAAATTAAAAATATCCTTTCTTAGCGGATTAAGATGTAAAGTAGGTAGTGAATGGGGGTTACGTGCTAATTGGAGTTTCACTTGATCTATATGATTTTTATATATATGGACATCTCCGAAAGTGTGAATAAATTCTCCAACTTTTAAATTACAAACTTGAGCCATCATACACAAGAGTAAAGAATAAGATGCTATATTAAACGGTACACCTAAAAAAACATCTGCGCTTCTTTGATACAATTGTAAAGATAGTCTTTCATCTGCCACATAAAATTGGAATAAAGCATGACAAGGAGCAAGAGCCATTTGAGGGATGTCTGCCACATTCCAAGCAGAAACAAGCATTCGACGAGAATTTGGGTTATTTTTAATTTGATCTAATATCTCAGAAATTTGATCAATATGTTTGCCGTCGGGAGCTCCCCAACTTCTCCATTGATATCCATAAATAGGGCCTAAATCGCCGTTTTTATCAGCCCATTCGTTCCATATGCGAACCTTGTTATCATTCAAATATTTAATATTTGTATCACCTTTCAAAAACCAAAGTAATTCATAAATAATGGAACGTAAATGTAATTTTTTAGTTGTTAAAAGTGGAAACCCTTTTTGTAAATCGAAACGCAATTGATAACCGAAGGTACTGATAGTTCCGGTTCCGGTTCTATCTTGCTTATAGGTTCCCTTATCTAAAATATGCTGTAATAGTTCTAAATAAACCTGCATTTATGGTATATATTTATATTTTTTTCCTTAATCTGGCTACAGGAATATTGAGTTGATCCCTATATTTCGCAATGGTTCTACGCGCAATATTATATCCTTTATCATTAAGGATTTTCATCAAGTTATCATCAGTAAGGGGTTTCTTAGTATCCTCATTTTCAATAACTTCTTGTAATATAGTTTTTATCTCCCGAGTGGATACTTCATCACCCTCTGAATTGGTAAGACTTTCGGAAAATAAATCTTTAATTAATAAGGTTCCATAAGGGGTATTAACATATTTACTATTGGCTACTCTAGAAATAGTTGAAATATCCAAACCAGTTATTTCAGCAATATCTTTAAGAATCATCGGCTTAATTTGTTCTTCATCACCGGACAAAAAATAATCTTCTTGATAATCCATAATGGATTTCATGGTAATGTATAAAGTTTGCTGACGTTGCTTAACCGCATCAATAAACCATTTAGCGGAATCTAATTTCTGTTTTACAAACATTACTGCATCTTTTTGTTCTCGTGATTTATTTTCCGTATTCTTATAGGTATCTAACATTTCAGAATATTCCCTGGAAATTTTTAATTCCGGTGCATTTCTTCCATTAAGCGTAAGTTCCAACTCTCCATTAACAATTCTAATAGTAAAATCAGGAATTATTTGCTCCGTATTTTTCGAATTATTAGTAAAGGCTTTCCCCGGTTTAGGATTTAAGCGTTCAATTTCACTAATAGCACTTTTAAGTTTATCTTCTGAAATAGAAAATTTTTGCTGAATTTTATTATAATGCTTTTTCGTAAAAGCGTCGAACATTTCATTGATTATTTTATAAGCAAGTTCCGTGGATTCTGTATTATTTTTTGATCTGAGCTGAAGTAGTAAACATTCACGTAAATCTCTTGCTCCAATTCCAGTTGGATCCAATCTTTGGATATAATTGATTAGCAACTTTTCAATTGTTTTTACATCAGTATAGATTCCTTGAGTAAAAGCCAAATCATCAACAATTGAAGATAAATCTCTTCGTAAGTATCCATCATCATCTAAATTTCCAACTATAAAGTCGGCTATTTCTTCTTCATTTTCTGCTAGTCTGAATGTGTGTAATTGCGAACTAATATGTTCTTGAAATGATTCATATTGAGCATACGGTAATTCTTTTTCTTCATCATCATCACTATAATTATTAGATTGCATACGATAGCTGGGAACTTCATCATCACTGAGATATTCATCAATGTTTATATCTGGAGCATCAATAATTTCATTATCTCCAGAATCATCAAATTCATTTTCAGAATCAAAAGAATCCGCTGAATCATAATAATCATCATGGGAATCATCTTCTAAGGCAGGATTTTCTTCAATTTCTTGCTTAACTACTTCTTCAAAGGCTAGAGTGGGTAGCTGAACTAGTTTCATTAGTTGAATTTGTTGAGGAGATAGTTTTAGAAGTTGTTTTAATCTTAAATCCTGTTTTAACATAAATAGTTTCTTTAAAATAAAGTAATTTAAGTAAGTATAAATAAGGTTTATATTTTCAAATTTACACTTTTAAATTTGAAGATACAAATAAAGGCATAATTTTTGTAATGAATTTTTTTTGTATAAATGAAGAAAAGATATAATTTATATTAAAAGGAAATAAGTCTTATTTGTAATGTTTTGTTTTAGTTATATTTTATGATTTTTTTTTAAATATTTATATAGTAAAGGTATAATAAAAATAACATTTTTTTTAGAATCTTTTTGAGCTAAATTAATGGGCTAATTTTAACAATCAAGATATTATGTAAGTATGATTATTAAGGATTTATAATATGTATTTGTTAATACTAGTAATTTAAACTTAATAATATAATTTATTACTTAAAAAATATATGTTTGATCTATATAAAATTAAAAAGATGTTTAATTTTCATTAAACATCTTTTTAATTTTATAATAATATTATTAAAATTCAGCATTTTTAGGTGTTCTCGGAAAAGGTATTACATCACGAATATTTCCCATACCTGTTACAAATAAAACCAGACGTTCTAAACCAAGTCCAAAGCCGGAATGTGGAACGGTACCAAATTTGCGAGTATCTAAATACCACCATAATTCTTTTTCATCAATATTCATATCCTGCATTTTTTGCTTTAAAACTTCAATTCTTTCTTCTCGTTGGGATCCACCAATAATTTCTCCGATTCCCGGGAATAACACATCCATGGCACGAACTGTTTTATGATCATCATTTAATCGCATATAAAAAGCTTTTATTTTCGCGGGATAATCATAGAGAACTACCGGACTTTTAAAATGTTTTTCAACTAAATATCGTTCATGTTCAGATTGTAAATCAGCTCCCCATTCATCTATGAGATATTTAAATTTTTTCTTTTGATTAGGTTTTGAATTTTTAAGGATTTCTATTGCTTCTGTATAGCTAAGTCTTATGAATTTATTTTTTAGAACAAAATCTAGCTTCTCAAGTAGATTCTGATCAGATTTTTCTTCTTTTGGCTTTTGTTTTTGTTCATCTTCAAATCTTTTATTTAAGAAATCTAAGTCTTCTTTACAATGATCAACGGCATATTGTATACAATACTTAAGGAAGTCTTCAGCAAGATTCATATCGTCATCTAAATCATAAAAAGCTACTTCGGGTTCTACCATCCAAAATTCTGCTAAATGACGGGTCGTATTTGAATTCTCAGCTCTAAAAGTTGGTCCAAATGTATATACTTTTCCTAAGCCCATAGCGGCAGTTTCAGCTTCTAACTGACCAGAAACCGTTAAATTGGTTTTTTTGCCAAAAAAATCCTGCGAAAAATCGGTTTTTCCATCCGTATCCTTAGGTATATTTTCTAAATTCAAATTGGTAACGGTAAACATTTCCCCAGCACCTTCTGCATCCGATCCTGTAATTATCGGAGTGTTGATATAGCAAAATCCATTTTTATTAAAATATTGGTGAATGGCAAAACTTAACGCATTTCTCACTCTCATTACTGCAGCAAACGTGTTGGTACGAAAACGAAGATGAGCCTGTTCTCTTAATTTTTCCAAAGAATGTCTCTTAGGCTGTAAAATAGTTTCTTGTACCTCTTCGGGGTTAGCAAATCCATATACTTTTATAACATTTGCAACGACTTCTATATCTTGACCTGCTCCTTTACTTTCCGTTACCATGCCTTCAACGTATAATGAAGATGCAGTGGTAATTTGTTTTAAGGTTTCTGTATCGAAATTGTTATAATTGATAATAATTTGAATATTATTTTGTCCGGAACCGTCATTTAACGCAATAAATTGATTGGAACGAAATGATCGCACCCAACCTCTTACTATTACTTCTTCCTGTAAAGCATCTTTTCCTTTAGCTAACAATTCTTTAATACTGTAATCCTTCATTTAAAATTTTTTTATCGTAAGCAAATATAAATAAATTCCTTAGTAATTTTATCGTCCTATTTGATATATATAATCTTTTTACTCAATTATAATTTTCTAAATAATATAAATTATAGTTATGGATATTTATATTTATTTATATTCGGTAGAGGATAATCACCAAATAAAGGAGCTAAACGTATTGCGGAAAATACCATATTAGAATATTTGTTTCCTATGGCTATGATAGTAACTTTTTCATCCAATAAATGAATAAATATGGCTTTGCTACCATGCCACCATCCCGTATGATAAATTAATTTTTTACCGTTGTTAAACACCATTAAACGCATGCCCAAACCATAATTTTTAATATTGGGGATTTCATTGCTATAAGGAGTATACATTTTATCTAATAAATCTTTTCGTAAAAAATTCGGAGCAAACATTGCCTGGCTTAATCTGAAAAGATCTTTAGGTGTGGTATAAAGATTTTTATCTCCATAGACTAAATCAAGATGATTAAATTGATAAGGTTTACCGTTCGGATAATAAGATAGGGTAACTTTTTTTAAATCTTTTTCTTGAAGTATATAAGAATTGTTCATTCCTAAAGGCCTAAATATCATAATATTTATTGCTTCAGGGAATGACATTTTAGTTATTTTTTCAACAACTAAAGCTAATAAGGCAAAATTGGTATTAGAATAAGAAAAATGTGTATCTCTTATTGATTGTAGAGTTGGAACATAGGTTGAAAACAAGGATAGAATATCGTCATTGGTAATTTTATTTCTTTTGTCCCACGTTTTAATACCATCAACCAAATGGGTATATTCAGGAAGCCCGCTTCGATGAGTCAATAAGTCGTGTATAGTTATATCCGGATAAGGAAATTTAGTAAGTATGGTCTTTATTTTTTGATCTAAATTAAGCTTATTGGCTTCAACTAATTTTAAAATAGCTAATGAAGTTATAATTTTGCTTACTGAAGCGACATGTAAAGGAGTTTGAGAAGAAATTAATGTTTTATTTTCAAAATTTGAGAATCCGTTATACTTTTCCAACAATATATTATTACCTCTAGCAACTAAAATACTGCCATTTAGGTTATATGCCTTCCAAACATGTGTATAATATTTATTTAGTTGATATATAATGCTATCATCATTAGTTGAATGGTTATCCTTTTTTGTAAAAATTTTATTAAAATTTATATCATAATATCCGGGAACTAAGGAAGGAGTATTTTGCTTAACCTTTTTTACTTCAGCATTATTTTTTTTACAATTGATAAAAATAAAATTGAAAAGGCTAAATAATAATAATATAATGCAAATAAATTTTTTATACATTTTTACATGAATATTTTAATATTATTTCTTATAAAACTATTGTGCAAGTTAATTTTTATAATCTTAATTATTTATTAAAATAAATATAAATTGTTATAAAAATAAAATATCTCTAATTTGAGAAATTAAATACTTTCGGCTAAAATGCAAACATTTCCTTCTAGAGAACGTGTGAATATTAGATAGATGTCACCACCTTCAATAAGATTATATTTTTTTTTGATTTCTTCCGGCTTTATGGGATAATTTTTGCTAATTATATTAAATTTTTTATTATTTGTCTTTTTAGGATTAAAATTTTTATCAATAATTGATAATATCCGTCCTGGAAAATCTTCTATTTTTTTTTCAGAGGTATAAATATGAGTATTAGAATGCAATTTTTCAAGTTTAAATTTATTGCCGATAAGTTTGAAGGCTCCTGATTTTAAAAGAGATGAATTAGGTTGATATAAATACGATTTAGGAAGTGAATAGGAGGGAGTATCAGAGAGTTTTTCATCTCGCCAGTTAAAGTGAAAATCGGGTTGTTTTGTTTCTAGGTTTACGCAATGAATATAAGGATTATTCAAATATTCTAATTTTTCAGATCTTAATTCCAATACTAATTCTTTGGTTTCGTTTTTAACTGATACAATATATATATTAGATATGGGCAATTGGTCTATTACTTTTTGCAAGTCTAAAAGAGGTGATAATTTAATAAAGATTTTCGATGTAAATTTAAATAATTGATTTTGTAAATCTAGAATGTTTGGTGACAAGTCCATAATTTCAATTTTTTTATTTTTATTTACATCTCTACGTGAAGGATCTAAATAAATAAAATCAAATGATTGAGTATTTTCAGATATAAATTCTTCAGCGGTTTTATTAATAAAATGAATATCTCTTTTTTTCAAGCTAAAAAAATTGTGTTTTACAATCTCCAATAATTCATAGTTTGGTTCAACATAAAAAAAATTAGTTGCATTCTCTGAGATGAAATAACAGTCGATTCCGGTACCTCCGGTTAAATCGATTCCATTTTTACCAGTAATAATTTTTTTCTTATACAAAGCTGTGCTTTGAGAAGATGCTTGTTCTAAATTTAGATGAGGAGGATAAATGATTCGATTGTTATTATAGAGAAAAGGTAATTTTTTTTGAGCAATTTTTTTTCCTTGAATTTGTTGAACTAATTCAAGGGAAGAGATGTTATTAAAAGGTGATTTTCTAAATCTTAATTTAGATAAATCAGAATATAAATTTTGGGTTATATATTCTTGTACTTCTTCATTTATAAGTTGTTTATTAATCACTATTAAATAATACAATTTTATATTAAAGAAAAAATTATAATAGCTAAAATACAATAGTTAAGCATAGCATTATTTATTATAATTTTTAATTTTACTTGAGCCAGTTAATTATATCAATTTTATTTTAAAGTATAAATTGAAAACAATTATAAGTTTTTGGTAATAGCTTGAACAATTTTAAAGCGATTAAAAAAGCTTTTCAAAACTACTCGTAAAACCGTATAGCCCGGAATAGCAAAAGTAACTCCTATAGCTCCAAATAAAATTCCGGATATCAACATAACTAAAAAAATTTCCAACGGATGAGATTTTACACTTTTTGCATAAATCAATGGCTGGAAAATAGCATTATCTATCAATTGAGCAATTAGGTATAAAATACTAATCCAAAATATAGTTGGTATAATTTGTGAATTAAAATCCATTCCCAAAGAAAACATGCTGCTCATACTTAATAAATTTATTATAAAAAAGCCAAGTAAAGGTCCTAAATAAGGAATTAAATTACAAAATGCACAGAACATAGCAATTATCACCATATCTTTAATTTTGAAACCACCTAAAATAGCTAAATACAATAAAAACATAGAACATATTTGTAAACAAATACCAAGAAAATACCGGGTAAGTAAGTCTTTAATATTTGAAAGTACTTGAATAACTTTTTTAATATTATTAGTAGGTACAGCTCCAATAATCATACGATTGAATAAGTCTTTTTCTCTTAAGAAAAAAAAGGTAATGAAAGTAACGGAAAATATAGAAATACCCAATTCAGCTAATAAAGAAAATCCGCTTTGAAGAGTATCCATATGTATTTTAAAATTATATTTTGAAGCAAATAATTGCGCATAATTATCTTCAAATAAATAAATATGTCTATTTTTTAAAGCTTCATCAATCAATTTAACCTGCTCGGTTATTGAATTTTGTAATTTATTAATGTCGAGAAGAGATAAGTTCCCTGCTTGTTCAAGAGCTAAAGGAATTACAAAACTTAGAAATGTAAGTAATATACCAACCATGATTGACAGCGTTATGAAAGCTGATATAGTATTGGAAATTCTAATTTTTTCGCTCAAAAAATTCATTAAAGGCCTGCCCATTAATGAAAAGGCAAATGCTACAAATATGTAGGCTAATACAAAACGTATTTTCCACAATAGAAAAAATAAAAGAACTGTGAGAAAAATTACTGATACAGCACTTATGATACCTTTGCTAATATCTTTATAATTCATATTTTTCAATAATTTGATTTTATGTGATATTTAAATAAAATTATCATTTTATTGTATAGTTATTGATTTTGTAGCTTTTAATAATTGTTAATTATCATAAAATTAAGCTTTAATTAGATATAATTTAAAAATTTAATTATAATTATTTTTTCTCTAAAATTTTATTATTTTTCCCAAAGCTATCAAATTACAATATCTTTTCTAATTAATTTTTAATTCGAGAGTATCTAATAATAAATTATTTTGTCAAATGTACAAAGCATCAATTAATATAAGTAAAAAAAATTAAGGATTAGATTTAGAATTTATAGAATTATCTTTTGTAATTATTATGAAAATGTCTTCATTAAGTTTTTTAAAAAAATACTTTTCACGTGCATATTTTTCCCTAACTTCTCTATTATTTTTTAAATTTTCATACTGAATATTTTCAGAGTCTAATTTACTTTTATAATAGTCTTTCTCATGCTTTAATTTAGATATTTCATTATTTAACTCTTTATGAGTTAAGTAAGAATTAGTATCAATAAAAAACATCCATACAATGAAAATTAATGAAAGGTATAAATATATGTTGGAATACCAATGCTTACCAAAAATAGATTTCTTAGCAGAGGCTTTAGTTTTATTTTTTTCCATTTTTTTAATTTGTACGATTCTTCAAAGTGTTTTGTATTACTGTACTTAGTAGATCAATAGCAACGGTGTTTTTTTTCATAGTAGGAATTATAATATCTGCATATGCCATAGAAGGTTGTATAAATTCCTCATGCATCGGTTTTAAGGTAGATTGATATCGTTGTAAAACCTCCTCTAAATCTCTTCCTCTCTCCTGTATATCTCTTCTAATCCTTCTAATAAGTCTTTCATCTGAATCTACATTAACGTAAACTTTTACATCAAATTGTTTTCTAAGTTCGGGATTAGTCAATACTAAAATACCCTCTACAATTAATATTTCTTTAGGCTGAATAATAGTTATATCTTCAGTTCTGGAATGAGTTATAAAAGAATAAATAGGTTCTTCAACCGGTTGACCTGTCTTTAATTTTTTTACATGATCAATTAACAAATCGAAATCAATGGATCTTGGATGATCATAGTTTAACAATTCTCTTTCATCAAATGAAAGTTCTGGATTGTAGTGGTAATAATTATCTTGAGTTAATACATTTACATTATTAGAATCCAGCTGTTTAAGAATATTATTTACAACTGTAGTTTTTCCGGAACCAGTTCCTCCTGCAATACCAATAGTTAACATTTATCTTATACGTATATATGTTGAATTATATTTTTAAATTAGAAAATAATGTACCAAAATAAGCTATTAAAAAAATTAAAGCTCTTTTAGCTTTCCTTTAAAATCTAATATAGTTGTGTAATTTTTATCTTTCATAATTTCTTTTAGTTCAGTAAGTATTTTTGAAAATACTTTAGTACCATTTTTCATCAATTGAGTTCCTATTTGAACCATTGAAGCACCACATAAAATATGTTCAAAAACATCTTTACCGGATTCAACCCCACCACAACCTATTATTGAAATATCTTTTTTTAATAATTTATGAAACATTCTAACATTTGCTAAAGCAGTAGGTTTTACATAAGCACCTCCAATCCCCCCAAATCCACCTTTAGGCTTGATTACTACTGATTCGTCTTCAACATATAGTGCATTTCCAATACTATTAATACAGGTAATGAACCGTAACTGATATTTATTTAAAATACTTGCCATCATTTCAAAATGAACGATGTCGAAATATGGAGGTAATTTAACTCCTAAAGGTTTTGTATAGAAAGAGAATACTTGCTTTAAAACTTCATCGGTTCTATCAAAGTCATATCCGGTTTGGGGTTTTCCTGGAATATTTGGACAAGATAAATTTAATTCTACTAACCCTTGAAAATCTGAATTTTCAATTTGGGTTAGCATTTCAATATTATCTTCTAAAGTAAGACCTGCTACTGAAAAAAATAAATTATCATTTCCGGATTTATGTTCTTTTAGTGCATAATCAAGGTAAAACTCAAAGCCAAGGTTTGGCAATCCCATAGAATTTATACTTCCTAATTGTAAATCTACATATCTTGGAGATGGGTTACCTTCTCGAGGGGATATTGTACAACTTTTAGTTATCCATGTTCCTGATTCGGAATTTTTCAAATTTGATAATTCCTCTAAAGTCATACATTTAACTCCGGAAGCATTCATTAAACAATTACTAAATGTTTTATTGGAAATGGTTGTTTCTAAAGATATCATTAATTTATTTTTTGCAAATATCTAAATATTTAAGATGACAATAAAAAGATATTTATTATTTAGTATGAAAAATAATGATGAATGTGATAAATCAACTTATATGAAAGGTTAAAAATAAGATAAATTAAATTGAGTTAATTTGACGTTTAATTTTTTTCTAAAATAAAATTTTAACATTTGCTTAAACATAATATTTGCAATACTTTTGTTACAGTAAAGATAATGTTATGAATAAGCGATTGCTTTATAGTTTTAATATAATTTACTTAAATTATTTAAAGTGTGATAAAATGTTAAATTTATATAAGTAATTAATAATAAAATAAATTTTATGGAAGAACAAACTAACCAAATCTATGAAAATTCTGCTTATACTAATAAAAAAAACGATGTACAACAAAACAATGTACCACCCAAAAATTATATGACATTAGCTGTCATAACGACAATTCTTAGTTCTGTTTGCTGCAATCCATTAGGATTGATTTTAGGTGGTTTTGCCATTTATTTTGCCAATGAAGTATCTAGAGAATATGCACAAGGAAATTACTCTAGTGCTTTATCTAAATCTAATACAGTTAAAATTATGATCTATGTTAATATAGCATTATTGGCATTTTATGTAATAATATATGCTTTATATATATTTTTTAGCATCATTTCCAGGTTGTAGAAGGTTAACTTATACAAAATGTTATTAAAAATTAGTATGTTTAACGAAATATTTTATAGGATTGTGTTTTCAGAAATTCTAATTAATAAATATTTAATTTTATTTTTAACAGTGCTACGATTAGTATTTTAATATTATCTTATAAAGTAAGACCTATTACTGAAAAAAACAAATTATCATTTCC
>NZ_JAMBJZ010000068.1:0-11658 GCF_025291155.1 Apibacter sp. | reverse complement strand
CTCATTTCTTTGCACAAGTTTTTTACTGTCAGGATCATTTTCATAACTGATCTCAAATACACTCCATCTATCCTCATTATCAGAAAGAGGAAAAATACCTGTATGCTTTAATTTATCTTGCCATAAATGATCAAATATCTTTACAAATTCATTAAGAGGTACTGCGTTTTCCTCATTGGGAGTTTCTAAAAAATTAACACTTCCAATTTTAATAGAAAAATCATATTCTCCTAATACATGATCAAGCAAGGTGAATGCAGTCGATTGGGCGATTTGCTTCATCTCTTCAGGAATAGTTTTACCAAACGCAATTTTCAAAGAGATTTTACGATATTCTTCATTATGAGAAATCAATAAATCAGTTGGTTTCAATGAAAAAGAATCATCATCATGAGCTATAGAGATAGAGAATGTATCCAGATTTTTAACCCGTGTTCTAAATGCTTCTATTTCAAAAAAATTAAGATCTGGTGCATGTTTAACGATTCGCATCACTAGTTCAAACTGCTCAATACGGCCTTGAGCCGAAAAAATTATTTTATGATTTTTTTTATCTCCTGGTGTAAGCTCTGCAATAACATCTAATTGATTATCTACTAAAAGATTATTGAGATTCTCCATGATGGAGATTAGTTCTAGTGTATTAAATGTCTGTTCAGATGCTTTTACCTGTGTCCAGAATGTTTGAATAGAAAGAAATATTTTATCTGAATCAATTGATTTATCTTGTACAGATTGAATTTCAGACTTTGATTTTTTTTTCCAAAATTTTTTAAAAAACATAATTTTAATTTTTTATTCACAATTCTTTGAAAACATTATTTCAAATGCAGTATTTAAACATAGTTTTAGGATTGCAAGTATACTAATTTTATCTTCATAAAAGGATTTTTACATCTTTATTATCTTTAATATTTATAAATTCTATAAATAAATGATTTATTTTCAATTTGTTAACTTAACAAAGAATATTTTTTCATTATCTTTTTTAAGATATATAATTTTTTTACATTTATTTTTAAAATATAAATACATATTTTGCTTATAATTTAATTTTATTTAAAAATATATTCATTTTTATCGCATATAAATATTTAGTGTTATTAATGATTAATAAAAGACAATTTTGTCCTTTATTAAAAATTTTATATCTTTGAAAATTATTAATTGTTTAAAAATTGTTTTCAAAAAGCTGTGAATACGCTATTAGAGCTACTGTTTTTATTGGCTCACAATCATTTTCGGATAATAAACCCAGATTGAAAGATATTTCCAGAGAAATAAATTCTCCGGAGGCTTTTACTGCTAAAATTTTACAAACTTTAGTAAAGCATAGTATAATTACCTCTCACAAGGGGCCAAACGGTGGATTTAGTATATCTCTTGATCTATTACCTAAGATTAAAATTTATGATATTGTGCTTGCTGTGGATGGCGATTCGATCTTTAAAGGCTGTGCATTAGGATTACCCAAATGCTCGGAAAATCATCCTTGTCCAGCCCATCATAAATTTAAAGCTGTACGTAAACAGTTACAGAAAACACTTGAAGAAATTAGTATTGAAACTATGATTACGGATGTTATTTCCGGTTCAACTTTTTTAAAAATCTTAAATTAATTAAATCATGAAAAATATGTTAGATGCAACCATAGGAGAAATTGTAGCAGAAAATTTCAGAACTGCTTCTGTTTTTTCAAAATTTGGTATTGATTTCTGCTGTAAAGGTGATAGAACTATACAGCAGGCCTGTGAAAAAAAATCAGTTGACATGCAAGAATTAATCACTAAACTTACAGAAGCCATTGCAGAAAAGGATGAAAATATCGATTTCAAATCATGGCCTCTGGATTTATTGGCTGACTATATTGAAAAAGTTTATCATCGATATATTCGAGAAAAGAGCCCTTCACTATTGAAATTCTTGGATAAAGTACAAAAAGTTCATGGCGACAGACATCCTGAATTAATAGAAGTTTATAGTTTATTCTCTGAATCGGTTATCGAATTGGAAGCTCATCTACAAAAGGAGGAAAAAATTTTATTCCCTTTTATTAGAATTATGAATGAAGCTAAAATTAATAATCTTCCGTATGAGACACCTCATTTTGGAACAGTTGAAAATCCTATTACTATGATGAAGCATGAACATGACGTGGAAGGAGAAAGATTTCATAAAATAGCGGAATTAACACAAAATTATACACCTCCTGCGGAAGCTTGTAATACTTATCGAGTCTCTTTTGCTATGTTAGATGAATTTGAGCAAAATCTTCATAAGCATATTCATTTAGAAAATAATATTTTATTTCCACAGGCTATTGTAATGGAATCTACTATGAAATAATTTGCAAATGGTTAAAAAATGGTTTTTTGTTAGTTTTTTAAATTTATTTATTGCAGGAATTCTTGGTTTTATACTGAGAATTCTTCAATATTATTCCATAAATTTTCCTTATAGTAATTTTCTACATACCCATTCTCATATAGCAATGCTAGGCTGGTTGTATCAAATATTTTATATTTTGATCTATCTTTATTTCATCCCTAAAAGTAAAAAAAATCAATCGTTATATTCAACACTTTTTTGGATTACTCAACTATCTATTGTCGGTATGTTTGTGAGTTTTCCTTTCCAAGGATATGGCTTATACTCTATTTTATTTTCAACTTTACATATTTTATGCTCCTATTATTTTTGCTATTTGACTTTTAAAAATTTACGCCAAAAAGACATAAGTACTCTTTTTATAAAAACCGCATTAGCTTGTATGCTCTTTTCTACATTTGGAATTTGGGGACTTGGCATAACAATGGGAACTTTAGGTAAAAGTTCTATTTTATATTCCATTTGCATTCAATTTTTTTTACATTTTCAAATTAATGGATGGTTTTTATTAGGATGTTTTGCTTTAATTCTGAAAGTATTGGATATAAATTATTCTTTAATTTATTCAAAGATTACCTATATATTTTATATTTTAGTTTTATTGGGAATTATTTTTTCTTTTGGATTACCTCTTAGTTGGTTTATTCATTCCCAATATATTTATTTTTCTTATTGCTTTGGTATTATATGTAATATCGCTTTTTTATTTTTGTTCTTAAGATTTATTCATCCTTATCTTCTTGCCCTCATACAATCAAAATCGCTATCATTACAACTTTTATATAGCTTTTTTTTCTTATCTCTCTTACTAAAAGTTATAATCCAATTATTCCTTTTCAACCCTGAAATAGCGCAATATTCTTACGAAATAAAAAATCTACGTATTGGCTTTATTCATTTGGAGACATTAGGCATTTATACTTGTCTTAGCTTTATATTACTTATGCTTCACAATAATTGGATAGATAGTAAAAGCAAGCTCATTAAAATGGGTACCTTATTTTTTTTAGGTTTTTATTTTATTTCAGAAGTGTTATTATTCTTACAAGGTTCTTTTATTTATCTTGGTAAGAATATTATACCTAATTATTTTTTTATTTTATCTTGGAGTAGTTTGTTATTCCCTTTAGGCATATTATTTTATTTAATTTATATAATTATCTTTCAAAAACCATCCAAAAATAATTCTTAATAGTTCGAAAATAATTTTAATAAAAACATAAATTGAATGTTTAATAAAGCATTAATTATTTAGCACAAAAGTTTTAACTTAAAATGGTAGCAACTATTTTTCTATTACCTCCTCTATTTCTAAATTCACATAAGTAAATGCCCTGCCAAGTTCCTAAATTTAGTTTCCCATTAGTAATGGGTATTGATAAACTTGATCCCGCAAGTATAGATTTTGCATGAGAAGGCATATCATCTATCCCTTCATAAGTATGTGTATAATAAGGTTCTCCTTCTTTAACTAGCTGATTAAAAATATTTTCTAAATCCACTCTAACTTCACGATCTGCGTTTTCATTTATCGCTAAGCCTGCAGAAGTATGTTTTATAAAAAGATTGAGTATACCTGTATGTGGTAAAGAAGGGAGCTTTTTAGTTATTTCATCAGTTATTATATGAAAGCCTCTATTTCGCTCTTCAAGAAAAAATTCAATTTGAGATACCAATTCTGTTCAGTTTTTTAGAATGTATTATAAATTAATATTCAATATATTTTTCATAATTTTCAAAAATGATCTTAAACCATTCTGTATAATTATCTGGATGTAGCTTTATATCCTTTTTTAAATCAATAAAATTTATCCATTTCACTGATTCAATTTCAAGAGGATTTATGTGTATTTCTCCTTCATATTGCCCTGTAAAAACATAATCATACTCATGCTCAATCATACCATCTCCTACCTCAGCCTTATATATAAAGTCAAATTTTTTTTGTAATTCGCAATCAAACCCCAATTCTTCCTTTAACCGTCGGTGTGCTCCTTCTAAATAGCTCTCTCCTACTCGAGGATGGCTACAACATGTATTGGTCCATTTTAAGGCTGAATGATATTTTATTTTTGCTCTTTGTTGTATAAGCAGCTCTTTTTTATTATTAAAAATAAAAACTGAAAATGCTCGATGTAATACTCCTTTTAGATGTGCTTCTTGTTTCTCCATCTCTCCCTGTACTTCATCATTCTCATTTACTAATATTACGTGTTCAACCATCTTTAAAAATTCTTCTATCTGTAACGGAATCCTTGCGGATTTATAAAATTTTCTATCCTATAACCTATTCCTACCAATAAACCATCTCCTCCTTTCTTAAATATATCTGTGATACCGAAGTTATACCCGAAGGTAAAATTCAACCTGCCTAGATCTGCTTGTACAAATGGTGTCAATGATAGACCTCCACTTACTTGCGAATCTTTTGCTGTTCTATAGCTTACTCCAAAAGCAAATGCATTAAAATCATTTTTATACTTTGCTTTTAAATTTATATCCATCATTCTTTCCGAATTCGTATTTAAACTCATCATAAATGAAGGCTCTATAAAAAATGAATCTACTAATTCCCAATCATAGCCTAAGTTCAGATAGTACCATGATGGTGAAGGTTCGATGGAATTTACCACCGGTTTGTTTTTACCTAATGGGATGTCTTGAACGGATACTCCTGCAAAAAAACCTTCATAGGCTACAGACATTCCTAAATTCAAGTAGGGCAAAAATACAGACTTATCACCATATAAAAGTGGATCGTTTTCATCTTCAGGTCTCAATTTCGAATATTCAAATGATTGAGAAAAAAAACTGAAAGATGCTCCGAATGAAAATTGATTTTCTTCTCGATTTTCGTCATCCGCTAAAGGAATATGATAAGCTCCCGATATATTGGCACCTGTTAATGTTATGGGACCGTTTTCATCTCTGAAAAAGTAAGCCCCTAATCCTACCCTGTCAAAAGCATTAAAATGAGTGCTAATGGTTTGCGTATTCGGACTTTCATTAAAATTGCTAAACTGCTGATGATAGGTTGACTTTAACACAATATCATCCGTAGATCCCGTATAGGAAGGGTTTATCAATACCTTATCCGACAATAGATATTGTTGGTCAAACGGAATACTTTGCTGCCCATACAATTTTTCATAAGTTATAATAATAAAAAATATAAAAAATAAAAATAATCGAAATGATCTCATCTAGTAATTATTAATTTAGAATCTAAATGCGCAAATATTTATTGTACAAACTTAATAAAAAAAGAAATATTTTAAGTATTGTTAACATTTTTATTTTTTTTCATTAATCATTATCAATTAATGATCTAAAATTATTTTTTTTAATGCATTATTCACTTTTTTGGGTGATTCTAATACTAAAAGATGTGAAGCATCTTCTATTATTTCAAGAGATTTGTTTACCTTATTAGAATAAGATTCATGAATTTTCTTAAATGGAAAAATAATATCTTTTGTGCCATGTATCTGATAAATTCCTACTAATTCTTGCTCAGGTTGCCAATTAATAATTTGATCTATAGACCATCTAAAATATTCAGAATCCAATTGAACCATTAGTTCGTCAAGCTTAAACTGATTTCTTTTTTGCCTTTTTGATGGTAATATACTGAAATATAGCGACCTTATAAAGGCATAAGAAACTATTTTTTTATTGGTGAAAAATTTAATAGGAAACCACTTCGCAAATTTTATTTTTTTTAAAATCTTAAACAATCGAGGAATTTGGGTTACATCTTTCATACTTGCAATAAGAATGGTTTTTTCAGGATTTAAAAATTTATTCATTTCCTGAACTATTACACCTCCAAAGGAATAACCAACTAAAATAAATGGTTCTGATTGATCTATACATTCCGCCATTTTAGAGGAATAGCTAATTAAAGAATCATTTTTTTCGGGTAAATGCCATTCTATATTAATTTTTTCATATCCCTCGGGTAGTTCAATAAATTTAAAACATCTGGATTTTGCTCCTAATCCCGGAATGAAATACACCTTCATTGTTATAATTGTTAAAAATTTTTTAATTATTTTATTTTCACAAAAATAGGCTTAATTATTTTCACAGTAATTTGAATATTATAATTAACCTATATATTTGCAAATATTTTTCATTTCCATGAATTCAAAGATAAAGTTACACAGAAATTTAATTATAGGATTACACAATGCCTTACATGAAAGTTTTTTCGAGCCTAATAAATATGCTGATAAGGTTCTGGAAAGAACTTTAAAATTTAATAAGAAATGGGGTAGTAAAGACCGTGGCTTTGTTTCCGAATCATTTTATGAAATCATTCGATGGAAAAACCAATTGGAATTTTTTGCCAATCGAAAACTTTCTCCTGAGTCTATTAATTTAATTATAGCCACTTATTTGCTATACAATAAAATGGGGCTCGAACCTTTTCCGGAATTTGAAAAAGTATATGTTAAAAAAATAAAAGATCGATTTAAACTACCTTTTCCTTCACCTTCAATAAAATATTCTATTCCAGAGTGGATGCAAACTGTATTAGAGAATGAATTGGGTGAACAATGGAGTCGAGAAATAAATGCTTTAAATGTTCCTGCCCAAACTGTTATTAGAACCAACTCTCTTAAAATTACTGCTGAAAATTTGATAGAGGTTTTGAGGGAAGAAAATGTTTATGTAGATTATATTAAAGGGTATAAAGATGCTCTTATTATGCAAGATAAGAAAAATATATTTAAAACTCAAGCATTTAAAGACGGATTATTTGAAATTCAAGATGCTTCATCACAAAGAGTAGGAGAATTTTTAGAGGTAAAACCCGGAATGCGAGTGATTGATTCTTGCGCAGGTGCTGGTGGTAAAACCTTACATCTTGCAGCTTTGATGGAAAATAAAGGACATATCATCGCTATGGATATACATGAATGGAAACTTCAAACGCTTAAACAAAGAGCTAGAAGAAATGGTGCTCATAACATCCAGACTAAAATTATCGAGGATTCAAAAACATTAAAAAGACTTGAAAATAGTGCCGATAGAGTTTTAATTGATGCTCCTTGTTCTGGCTTAGGTGTCTTAAGAAGGAATCCTGATGCAAAATGGAAATTAAATGAAGAATTTATTGGGCGAGTAAAAGAAGAACAAAGACAAATATTGCAAAATCATTCAAATTTGGTTAAGAAAAATGGAATCTTAGTTTATGCTACATGTTCTATTTTACCTTCTGAAAACTCTTTGCAAGTAGAGAATTTTTTGAAAGAAAATTCAAATTATGAGTTAATTGAAGAAAAAAAATTAATGCCTTCGGTATGTAATTTTGATGGATTTTATATGGCAAAACTTCTACGTATCAAGTAACTTTTAACATTTGTCTTTTAGGATGCTTATTATTTTCATGACCTGACTCTGCAAGTTTTTAAAATCAGAATCATTTACTATATGGAAATTGGATAACTTAACAACTTTTTCTTGAGCCCATTGATGTTGAAGCCTTTTTTTTACTTCTTCTATTGTAAGATGGTCTCTTGAAATTATTCTCGGTATACGAATTGAATCGGGAGCAATAACCGCTACAGTATAATCGCAATCTTTATATGATCCACTTTCGAATAAAATGGCAGCCTCTTTAACACAAAATGCTGTATCTTGTTTAGTTTTCCATAACTCAAAGTCTTTCTGTAATGCAGAATGCACTAATAAATTCTGTTTTTTTAAAAGATTTTCATCAGAAAATATCACTTTGGCTATATATTTTCTATTTAAATTTTCTCCTTCATAAGATTCCTCACCTAATAAAGAAATTATATTCTTTTTGAGATCAGTATTTTCAACCATGAGCTCTTTTGCTCTTGTATCGGAATTAAATACCGGAAATCCATTGCTTTCGAATATAGCAGCTACAGTAGACTTCCCTACTCCCATTCCTCCTGTTAACCCAACAATTTTCATTAAAATTTTATATAATTTAAATAATACTATATACCACTACATAATGAGAAACACTTCCACCTAAAACAAATAAATGCCAAATAAAATGAGCATAAGGCATTTTATCTTTTATATAAAAAATGGTTCCAACGGTATATAAAATTCCTCCTAAAATTAAAAACAATAAAGCTTGATTATTCATTAAATGAACTACATTTTTTATATCGAAAATCAATAACCATCCCATGACCAAATATAGAAGCAGAGATAATTTATCAACTTTTCCTGTCAAAAATATTTTCATAAAAATCCCTAAAGCAGCTATGGACCAAACAATTGAAAAAATTGTCCATCCTGAACTTTTTTCTAATGTAATTAAACATATAGGTGTATATGTTCCGGCTATTAATAAGAAAATGCTCATATGATCAAATATTCTTGCCTTTTTTTTAAGATTTTCGTTAATGAAAAAATGATAAATGGTGGAAGAAGCATATAAGACTATTAGAGATATTCCAAATATCCAAATGCTTAATGTACTATAATAGGTTAAATTTCTGTCTTTAATTAATAAAAATATTAGGCCGATAATACCCAACACCACACCCAAACCATGAGATATTGTATTAAGCATTTCTTGTTTATCTCTAACTGCATAACTCATTTTCCTTAACTTTTTTAACAAATTTAATAAATATATTTATCTGAAGCTTTTTTTTATCATTTTTAACATTTTTAACGGATAATAAACTCATTTTAATTAAAATAATAGAATTTTTATGACTAATTTTGTGTACACTAAAAATTCACAATACCATGTCATCAAAAGAGAAAAGAATTTTAATCATATATTCTTCTACAGATGGACATACAATTAAGATTTCCAAGTATATTTCAAAAATTTTAACGGCTACCGTTGACCATGTATCTATAAAAGATCCTATTCCCTCATTAAAAAAATATGACGGCATTATCATAGGCGCCAGTATTCGCTATGGATTCCATAGAGCCAAAGTAAAAAAATATATTAACAAACATTATAAGGATCTGAACGGTATACCTAACGCTTTTTTCTCCGTAAGTTTGATAGCTAGAAATAAAGAAAGAAGAAACGTAGATAATAATCCGTATGCTAAAAAGTTTTTAGATAAAATTAAATGGAAACCTAAAAATATTGCTCTTTTCGGTGGAATGCTAAACTATCCAGCATACTCTTTTTTCGATAGGCTAATGATTCAACTAATTATGACAATCACTAAAGGTCCTACTGACTCTAAAACAGTAATTGAATATACAGATTGGACCCAGGTAAAGAACTTTGCGACAGAATTCAATTCACAAATTGCTTTCGATTGAAGGCTATAATTTATAAAATATAACTTATTTTTGTAATTGAAAACCTTGAAATTATTTTTTAAGTAATGGCTAAAATAAAAATCGGATTAGTACAATCCAGTTGTTCCAATAACATTGATAATAATATAGAGAGAGCAATTGAAGGAATTAGAAAAGCTGCCTCTGAAGGTGCTCAGATTGTTTGTTTACAAGAATTATTTACCTCATTATATTTTTGTGATGTTGAAAATTACGACAATTTTAAAATTGCAGAAACAATTCCTGGGCCAACCACGGATAAATTATCTAAAATAGCTGCAGAATTGCAAGTAGTTATTGTCGCTTCACTTTTTGAAAAAAGAGCAAAAGGATTATACCATAATACAACTGCAATACTCGATGCCGATGGTACTTATTTAGGCAAATACCGCAAAATGCATATCCCTGATGATCCGGCCTATTATGAAAAATTTTATTTTACTCCGGGTGATTTAGGATATAAGGTTTTTCAAACCAAATATGCAAAGATAGGAGTATTGATCTGCTGGGATCAATGGTATCCTGAAGCTTCTCGAATAACAGCTTTGTTGGGCTCTGAGATATTGTTTTATCCTACAGCCATCGGATGGGCATCTACTCAGGACGAAGAAACTAATATTGAGCAATACAATGCTTGGCAAACCATACAAAGGAGCCATGCTATTGCTAATGGAGTACACACAGTAAGTGTAAATCGTGTAGGATATGAACAAAACGGGGCAATGAAATTCTGGGGAGGTTCTTTTGTTTCGAATCCTTTCGGAACTATTTTAAAACAAGCCTCACATGAAAATGAGGAAGTAATGGTAGTAGAAATTGAAACTGAAAAATCTGACAGTTACAGAATACATTGGCCTTTCTTAAGAGATCGCCGCATAGACTCATATTCCCCTATTACTAAACGTTTTATTGATGAAGATTAAGTATATTGAGTAAATCATCATAATTTTGGAAATAACAAAAATACCTCTAGGAGACAATCTAGTTAATTTCATTCTGTTAGGATCATTATTATTACTGATTATTTCGCGGTTTTTATTAATTCCTAAAGATGAGCCTATTTTCCGCTTTAGATCAATTCCTACAGAAAATGAAAATTTTACTCTGTATGTTGCGATATGCAGTTTTGTTTATACGGTCATATTATCGTTAACACTTCTTCCCTTCTTTACTATCGTAATCCCCTTCTATAATACGGAAGCATTAAGATTTATTTCTTTATTTATTATCTTAACTATTTATCAGGTATCCTCTTATACTTTAGGTAACGGATTTCTATTAATATTAGGAAAAAATAAGGAATATCAAAATAATTATAATAATCGCTTCATTTTTTTATTTATTAAATTATTTATAGTAATATTACTTTGCTTTACAATATATTATACAAATATACCCTCTCATTTTACACCTTTTATTGTATTAGGCACGATATCATTTTTACTCATTATAGAATGGATTTGGCTAATGTTTTTCATTAAAAATCAAATAAAACTTCCTGGTTATTATGAATTTTTGTACCTTTGCATTTTCGAAATCTTACCGGCACTATATGTATTAAAATTAGTGTTCTTAGGAGATAAATTATAATTTATTATGAAAATAAAGTCCGTTTTAATCTCTCTATCTAAACCTACTGGCGATAGTTCACCATATTTTGAAATTGAAAAGAAACATAAAATAAAAATTGATTTTTGTCCTTTCATTCATGTTCAAGGCGCTGATGCAAAAGATGTTAGATTACAAAAAATTGATTTTTCAAATTTTACTGCCATCATATTTACCAGTCGAAATGCTGTAGATCATTTTTTTAGACTGGCTGAAGAAATGCGTTTTACTGTGCCCGATTCCATGAAATACGTTTGTCAATCTGAAGCCATAGCTTTATATCTTCAAAGATATATTGTTTATAGGAAAAGAAAAATTTATTTTGGAGAGAAAGAGGCGGAAGACATGATACCTCTTTTA